>DBRT01000007.1:874-10787 GCA_002306335.1 Caryophanales bacterium UBA1361 | reverse complement strand
TCTGGCTCTGGAGCAGCTGCAGCTTCTTCGTGAAAAAGTTTAGCGCGTAAAGCTTCTGCTTTTTCATTAAGTCTAGTTACGACACGAACAATCACAAATAAAACAAGAGCAATTAATAAGAAGTTAATAATTGCTTGGACAAATAAACCCCATGAAATAGCAATTTCTGCAGTCACAACATTGTCAGCAGCGTCACGAACTTCTGGCCTAATAACCCATTTTAATAGTGAAACCTCATTACCAAGTAATAACGAGATAGGCGGCATAATTACATGATTTACTAAACTAGTAATAATTGCGTTAAACGCGCCACCGATGATAATACCAACAGCAAGATTTAAGACATTACCGCGGGCAATGAACGCTTTAAATTCTTTAAAAAATTTTCTCATAATTTATTTCCTTTCTGCTTTCAATTTTAGCATAAAGCTAAAAGTAAGTAGTAAAACAAATAAGACCGTAGTACTTTAAATATGCAAAATAAAATAAAATAAGATATTATTGATAGTGAAGTCACTTAAAAGTGATGATTAAAGAGTTGTGAGCAAATCACAAAAAGGAGAAAATATGCCTAAATTTAAAATAGTCGTTGATTCAACAATTGATCTTAGTCCTGAACAATATAAAAAGCTTGGGGCGATTGTTACACCATTAAACGTTCATATTGGTGAAGAAACTTTCCAAGACGGCGTCGATATTAACGCTGATAAACTTTATGAAAAAGTAGCAGAAACGAAAACAGCACCAAAAACGAGCGCTGTTGCCCCTGGAGTATTTAAAGAAGTGTTTGAAAAATTAAAAGCCGAAGGTTATACAGGCGCTTTATTTGTGGGGATTGGTGAATCCCTAAGTGCGACAGCCCAAAGTGTGCGTTTAGCAGCAGAGGAAGTTAAAGACTTTAAAGTCCGAGTCGTCGATTCACACTCACTTTCAACAGGAAGCGGGTTATTAGCGCTACGCGCTTATGACCTTCTTAACGAAGGCAAAACACTTGATGAAACCGCTGATTACTTAGAAAAAATCGCGCCTAAATCAAGAGCGCAATTCATTGTTGATAATTTAGAAATGCTCGCTGCTGGTGGAAGAGTAACAGGCATTAAGTTATTCTTTGGTCGTATACTACGTGCCCACCCATTCTTACAAGTTAATAATGACAAGTTAGAAGTAGTAGCGACACCAAAAGGTAAAAGTGAAAGAGCATTAGACCTAATGCTACAAGTAGCACGCGAAGAAATTAGTGCTGGCTTAGAATCACCACGCGTCTTTATTACGCACTCACACGGCGGTGAACGCATTGATTATCTTTACGACCGACTAAAAGAATTTGTCGATCCCAAAAATATTTTAATTAGTGAAGCAGGCGCCGTTATTTCAAGTCATTGTGGCGCAGGCACAATTGGTATTTTATATATTCGTAAATAACAATAATTAATTACTAATGAAATGCCGCTTAATCGCGGCATTTTTTAGTTGTTTTGCAACTTTGCACAATTTTCACAATACCCGTAAATTGTTAGATCGTGACTTGTGGGAACAAAATTATGTTTCTTCATATTTTTGTTAATCATACTATCTAATTTACAATCAATAGGGAATCGCGAAAGACAAGTAGTGCAAATCATGTAATGATGATGTTTACCGTCTATTAAGTAATAGTAAGCTGTTTTATTAATAGTGCTCTTGCCTAGAACATTTTCTTTTTCAAAATATTCTAAAGCACGATAGATTGTTGAAAGAAAAATAGATTCATTTTTTAATAATCGTTCAATGTCTTCGGCACAAAGTAATGAAGATTTTGTTTTAAATAAATTAAGCACAAGTTTACGAGCGGGCGTTAGGCGCATCTTTAAGTCTCCTTTTAGCAATGATAATACGAATAATATACGCTACTACGAGAAATGTAGTAAATACCATAATGATTGCGGGTCCTGTCGGCAAAGTAAAGTGATAAGAAACAGTAATCCCAATAAAAGTAGCGATTAGTGAAATAATAACGCCGCCCCACAAAGTCATATTAAAACTTTTAGATAATTGTCTAGAGATTAATGTTGGAAACAAAATAAATGCAGAGATTAGTAGTGCCCCAATCGCGCGGACACCGACAACAACAAAAATAGAAGTAAGTGCGGAAAGGGCATATTTAAGAAACATAGTGTTAACCCCAGCAAAACGCGCATGAGTTACATCAAAAGTCGTAATTATAAGCTTACGATAGAATATTAAGATAAAACAAATAACGAGCAAAGCTAAAACTGAAGCACCAATAATTTCAGGAACAGTAACTGTTAATAAACTACCAACTAATAGCGATTCCACAGAGCGATTAAAACCATCGCTTTTACTAATAATAATTAAACCAAGCGCTAAAGCAAAGACGCTAACAACACCAATTGCTGCATCATTATCTAGATTAGCGTGCTCTGTTAAAAAGGTAATGGCAATTGAGGCTAAAAGCGCAAAAGGTAAGGCAATATAAAGGGGTTCATTACTAAATAGTAATCCAATAACAACGCCGGTAAAGGCAATATGCGCCATGCCGTCGGCAATTAAAGATTGTTTAGATAAAACAAGAAACGGGCTTAAAAGAGCGGCCGCTAGGGCAATAAGCAGCGCTAACAAAAGAGCATAAACCATAAAAGTGTGTTGTAAGAAACTAAACATGGATATTTTTCTCCTTTTCAAAATACTCTTGTAAGCCGCCAAAGAAACGTATTTCTTGATCAATATATAACACACTAGCGCAGTCACAAAGCGCACCATGAAGTTCATGTGTGACAAAAATAATTGTTTTTCCTTCGTGATGTAATGCTGTAATTATGTCGTTAAAGAAACTGCGAAAGGACGGGTCGAGTGCAGAAGTGGGTTCATCTAAAATAATAAAATCAGGATTACTAATAAGCGCGCGAATAATATAGACGCGTTGTTGTTGACCGCCAGAAAGATGGGCCATTGGTTTTTTAAGCAAGTGCGGGATTTGCATCTTTTTAAGCCATGATTTTATTAGTTCTCGATCACCTTTACTAATCAGTAGTGACTGTTTAGCAAGGCCGCTATAAATTACTTCTTCAACCGTGATTGGGAAATTAGGGTTAATATTTAATTTTTGCGGTAAATAACCTAAACGATCATCACTATGTTCAATAGTGCCATGCGTCGGCTCTAACAATTTAGCAAGCAACCTTATAAAAGTTGTTTTACCTGATCCGTTAGGACCAATCACATAAAGGAGCATCCCTTTATTAATTGAAAAGTTGATGTTTTTAAGCGCTATGACATCACCAAAATTTACACTTACATCAGTGAGTTTAACCGCCAAAGGCTTGTTTGATGTTTGCGACATTTTGCGCGAAGATGTCGGCATATGTTATACCCTCCTTTGCTTGTGCTGCAGTAATATTGTGATACCCATGAAGTTCTAAAAGAGTAATCGCATAATTTTCCTTTGCTAATTCATTTTTAATTAAATTAGCGACACGCGGTTCCACTAATTCTTCGATGAATAAGTAATGCGAATCAAATGTTTTAATTTCATACATAAAATCAATAATTTCTTGTGATAAAAAATCAACATCTGGTTTATAACTTTCGCTAATTGTCTTAATAGTTAGTTTATAAGCAGCAGCAAAATAACCAAGCGCATTATGCCCCGCAAAGAAAAGCGGTGGTTTTTCTAACGGTGGAAACAAAAAGTCACGAAAATCATTACTTGTGGCTAATAATCGCGCTGTGTAATTATTATGATTTTCTGTAAAATAGGTCTCATTTGCCGGCCAAATGTCAATAAGCACAGTTAAAAGATCATTCATAACACGGATGTATATATGTGGATCTGTCCAGTAATGAAGTGTGTGATCATGGTCGTGTTCGTGATCGTGATGTTCTTGTTTTTTTACTTTGCAAGCATATTCAACATCAGAATGAATACTCATATCAAAACTATTTTTATTAGTGACAAGGTCTTTAACCCATGTTTCAAGTGCAGGATGAGTATAGACAAATAGCTTAGCGTTATTAATATCTTCAATATCACGTGGTGTAGGTTCAAAGTCATGAAGTTCACTGCCCCAAGGGACAATGTTTTTAACTTTTAGTTTGTCACCAACAATGTTAGTTACAGCATCGTAACTTACAAACGAAGTAACAACAATATCTGGTTTTTCGCGCGCCTTACAACCCGCTAAAAGTAAGAATGGTAATAGTAATAATAATTTCTTTTTCATAATCCTCCAATTTGCGAATGATTCGCAAAAAGAATTATAACACACAGCTTAGCGTTATCGCTAATAAAAAGCAAAGGCGCCACAAAGGACGCCTCTTAAATTTAGATAAAGATACTTTATTACTAGCCAGCAATTTTTAATGATTTAACAAGAATACTTGAAGTAGTGTAGCTACTAAGTTGTAATTCATTTTCATTAGCGACCGCCTTAACATCGTTAAAGAGTTTAACTAAGTTACCAGCAACGGTAATTAAGTTAACAGGTTCAGCAACTTTACCGTCACGAATCATAAACCCTGCTGCTTGTAAACTAAAGTCACCACTTGTTGTGTTGAGTCCCGAGTGGAGACCCATAAGTTCAGTGATAAATACACCTTCTTTAATATCTTTAATTAAAGTATCAAAGTCGTTACGCCCAGGTTTTAAGGTGATATTACTAATACCGACACTAATTCTTCCGCCCGTGTTACGGCCGTGACCGGTAGGTTCAACACCCATTTTAGTAGCGGTGCTTAAGTTATGGAAGAATGTTTGTAAGATACCATTTTTAATAATTGGTTTATTTGTTTTAGCAACGCCCTCGTCATCAAAATAACGATAGAAGAGATTAGCTGTTAACGGTGCATCAAGAACAGTTACTTTTGAACTTGCTACTCTTTCATTTAGTTTGTCGGCAAATAAAGAAGTGTTCTTTTCAACACGATCAGCACTTGCGCTTGTTAAGTAAGCTGCAAGTAAACTAGCGGTCATTTTTGGGTTAAATACAACGGGATAATCCTTAGTAGCACATGGTTTACCACCAAGTTTTTCTATAACTCCATCAGCCGCCTTCTTCACAAATGTGTCAGCGTCAAATTTACTATAATCATTATCAAGGAAAACTTCGACATGCGATTTAACATCATCGCCTTCTTTAGCAACAACCCATGTTCCATAATAGAAGTAGTTTTGTTTATTTGTGAGTTTTAAACCATATGAATTAAATAATTTATAATCACTTTCAATCTCGGAATATTGAACAGTTGAAACAGAAGTAATAAGCGGGTGCGCTTTTTTTAACGCTTTTTCAATGGTAAAGAGCGATTCAAGTTTTGTGCTTTCACTAATAGTGGCAAGTTCTTTATTAAAGAATGATTTTTTACGATATTTAGGACTACCTTCAAAAATAATACTTAAGTCTTCTGTTTCTGAAACTCCGGCACTCATCTTAATTTGGGCAACTAAGTATTGGGCAGTTGTTTTATCGTCTTTTTCACTCATTGCAAAACCCATTTTACCTTTATATATACCGCGCGCTAGAACGTTAATTGTGGACGCTAAGGTGTATTTTTCAACACTTTCATCATACACACTCATCTCAATACTTTTATTTTTTTGAATAACGAGTTCAGCGGCTTCAAGGCCTTTTTCTTTTGCTAATTCAAAGAATTTCTTCACGTTCATTGTAATGCCCCTCCTCTACCACCAACGGTAATTTCACTAACTCTAATTGTTGGTTGGCCAACATCAACTGGAACACTCCCGCTATCGGCACCGCACATGCCTTGAGCGCGTTCAAGGTCATTAGCGACCATATCAATTTTCATTAATATATCAGCGCCATTACCAACAAGTGAAGCACCTTTAACTAATTCGGCAACTTTACCATCACGAATAATATAAGCTTCATCACACGCAAAATTAAAGTCACCAGTTGCTGGATTAACTTGTCCACCACCAAGTGATTTTGCATATAATCCAAGTTTTACACTGCTAATGATTTCTTCAGGTGTATATTTACCAGCGGCAATGTATGTATTTGACATCCGGCTTGTTGGTTCAAAGGTATAATTTTGACGCCGGCCTGTACCATTGCTTTCAATTCCCATCCGCCGTCCATTAAAACGATCAACAAGATAACTTTGTAAAATGCCGTTTTTAATTAAAACATTTTTCTTTGTTTTTACGCCTTCGTCATCAATATTGTTTGATCCCCAGCCGTTTACAATCGTGCCGTCATCGACTGCGGTAACCGCTGGGTGAGCAATTTGCTTTCCGACTTTACCGGCAAAAGGTGATAATCCTTTACTAACAGAACTTGCTTCAAGCGGGTGACCACATGCTTCGTGAAAAATAACTCCACCAAAGCCGTTACCAATCACAACCGGCATTTTCCCGCTTGGACATTCCGCTGCGGTTAATTTACGGACAGCAACATCAGCAACATCACGCGCAATCTTTTCTAAATCTAAACCTTCAACATATTCAAAGCCTTTGTGTGCTCCTGGTCCATTGTAGCTATATTCAAAGGCGCCTGGCGCCATTGCTATTGCTTGAAACACCAATCTTACGCGCTCTTGCTTATCAGTAAATGCATTACCTTCACTATTAAAAATAGTGATATTACGAACATCAGTTAATAATACACTGATAGCGCGTACAATCTTTTCGTCATAATCTTTCATTACTTTATTAGTGATTTTTAACTTCTCAACAATTTCATTAATATCCACTAATTCAAGACTTTTTTCTAACTCGTGATTTTTACGAACCCTTACATTTTTAAGTTTTTCAACACTTAAAACTCTTTGACCATCAAAGCCAGCGCTTAACGCAGTGGCAAGATTTAATAAACCTTTTTTGCTTAAGTCACTTGTGTGACCATAAACACTTTGTAATCCTTTTAAAATACGAATGCCTGCCCCATAAGTTAACGAAGTAGCAGGCGCTTGCGTTTTACCGTTTTCTACAGTGTAGTTACCGCTGTAAGTTTCTTCTAAAAATATTTCAGCGAAATCTCCACCGGTACTAAGCGCTACATTTAATACTTCGAGGGCAAGTTTTTTTGTAATCATAATGTACTTCCTCCTAATTAAAAATGATAACAAAAATATGAAGGAAATATGGGGAAAAGCGCTTTTTTAGGGAATTTTAGATAATACAACAATTTAATATTCAAATTGTAACGAATAAGGGCAGCTACTAATAAAAAAGATTAATATTTCTTTAAAAAACACTAAAAAAATCACGCTAAATTATATGAGCAACAAAATTAACAATTATTGGTTTTGTTGTAACTTAACGAAAGGAGGAGAAATATTAATGAAGAATAAAAAAAACATAAATGAATTAAGTTATGAAGCAAAAAAAGTTTATGATAAAAGTCAATTTTCAAAAAAAGCATGTAAAAGCAACATTGCTTTCTATGTTTTTGATTGCAATAATCGTTCAAATTCAAAAAATCTAACTTTGAGTAATTTCATTATTATAATTAACGAGTTGATTGAAGCGCAGCGATACAGTGCATACCATATAGAAGAAACATCAAAAAATTACTATTTCATAACATTCATTTAAAAGAAGAAAAAAGAGTTGTATTGATGTTGATGTTGATGTTGATGTGTACCCCTTTTTTGTTATCAAAGATTTGGGGTACACTTCACTTCAAAAAAAGATTGTATTGTT
Source organism: Caryophanales bacterium UBA1361 (assembly GCA_002306335.1). Classification (GTDB taxonomy): domain Bacteria; phylum Bacillota_I; class Bacilli_A; order RFN20; family CAG-826; genus UBA1361. The sequence goes on along the minus strand of DBRT01000007.1, from coordinate 3,124 downwards.
TACTATGATATTAAAATGCAACTATCTGTTGCAAGTAATAATTTTACTAGGGTACTTGTTTTGGGAACTTTTTATTGATTTCATAAAATATCATAAAAGAGATTATTAGAACTCAGGAATAATATTTTCGGTTGTCAAATAACTGTAATAATGATATTATTACTTTTGCTTACTTAGGTTAAATCGAGTTAACCTAGGCGGAAGGAGATATTATGAAACAAGGAATTCACCCAAAGACGCAAAAAATCACAGTGACTTGTGTTAGCTGTGGTACTGAATTTGAAGCATTATCAACAAAAAAAGAAATCCGTGTTGACACTTGCTCAAATTGCCATCCGTTTTATACAGGGAAACAACGCTTTACCCAAGCTGATGGTCGTGTTGATAAATTTAATAAAAAATACGGACTTAAGTAAATTGATTACTGAAAAACTGTTAAATCAAATGGCATTTTTTTCAAATATAAGAGGTACACTATGAAAAAACGTTTTTACATAACAACCCCCATTTATTATACAAGCGCTAAGTCACATATTGGTCACGCTTACTGTACAACTTTAAGTGACATTTTAGCGCGCTATAATCGGATGATTGGTAAAGAAGTTTATTTCTTAACTGGAAGTGATGAACACGGGCAAAAAATAGCGGAAAACGCGGCAAAAGCAAATAAAACGCCACAAAAGTTCGTGGATGATATTGTAAAAACATTTAAAGACCTCTGGGAAAAATTAGCAATAACAAATGATGATTTTATTCGCACGACTGATCCAAAACACATTGCAACTGTGCAGAAGATTTTCACCAAACTTTTAGAACAAGGTGATATATATCTTGGGAGTTACGAAGGGTGGTACTGTACTCCGTGTGAATCATTTTGGACTACAACTCAGGTTGGTGAAGAAAAACTTTGTCCCGATTGTAATCGGAGCGTGCATTTAGCAAGTGAAGAGTCATATTTCTTTAAAACCGATAAATATGTTGAAGGATTATTAAAGAAATATGAAGAAACGCCAAACTTCATTACGCCTGAATCGCGTAAAAAAGAAATGGTTAATACATTTATTAAACCAGGACTAAGCGAACTTGCCGTCACCCGTACGAGTATTGAGTGGGGAGTGCCTGTTAGAGAAAATGAGCGCCACACAGCGTATGTGTGGGTTGATGCTTTAATTAATTATATTTCGGCATTAGGGTATTTAAGTGAAGATGATGAACTCTTCCATAAATTTTGGCAAAGTGAAGATGTTGAAATAGTGCAAATCTTAGGTGCCGATATCACGCGCTTCCACACGATTTATTGGCCAATGATTCTTAAAGCACTAGGGTTACGTCAAGCAGACCGTTATTTTGTCCATGGGCTACTGATGATGAAAGACGGAAAGATGTCTAAATCAAAAGGAAATGTTATTGATCCGTTGCCGCTTATTGATAAATATGGCGTGGACGCTGTGCGGTATTACTTAGCAAGAGAAGTTGTGTTTGGTAATGACGGACAATTTACACCTGAACAATTCGTCGAACGCTTTAATGTTGATTTAGTAAATGACTTCGGCAATTTATTAAATAGAACAGTATCGATGATTGAAAAGTATTGTGATGGTGTTATTCCGCTTTATAGAGGTCAAGTAACTGAATTTGACACCGAAATCGAAGACTTAGCGATTAATGTCGTTAAAGAATATCACGAACACTTTAGTGATTTAAAAGTGACAGAAGCGATTACCACTGCTTTTAAAATTATTAGTGCATCAAACAAATACATTGATAACACTAAACCGTGGGAATTAAACACTCAAGGTAAAAAAGAAGAATTAGATTCAGTAATGAACCACTTAGCAAATAACCTTTTTATTGGCGCAATGTTACTGCAACCTGTACTAGTAAACGCACCAAAAGAATTATTTAAGCAACTTGGAGTAAAAGAAGATAAACAAGATATTAACCTCTTAAATAAATATGGTGTTTTAGGTGGGGAAAAAGTTAATAAGGGTGAACCATTATTCCCGCGCCTAAAAGTTAATGAAGAAGTCGAATACATTAAAAACTTAATGAAATAATGATTAAAGAAAATGATATTTATGTCGTAACTGGGGTCGACTACACTAGTGAAGGGATTGGCCTAGCTAAAGTCGATAATTTTCCTATTTTCATTAATAACTTAATTATTGGTGAAGAAGCGGAAATTAAAATAACGAAGGTAATGCGTAATTTTGCGACTGGTAAAATAATTCGTTTTACTAAAATGTCTAG
>DBRT01000007.1:0-839 GCA_002306335.1 Caryophanales bacterium UBA1361 | reverse complement strand
TCAAAAGTTGAACGAGCCTTACGCGTTATCGGTGGCATTGATTTTAAAATTGAAAAGATCCACACTGCTAAGAACCCATATTTCTATCGTAATAAAACAGTATTACCGTTTGGCAAAAGAAAGAGCGGCAAAGTTTATACCGGTTTATTTAGACATAATACGCATGAAATAATTGCGATGGAGAAGACACATTTAGATGACGAATTAGCAAGCACAGTTATCGCAGAAATTCGTAAATTAATTGAGAAATATAATTACGAAGTTTATGACGAAAAAAGTCATACTGGGCAAGTTAGAAAAGTAATGGTTCGTGTAAGTCATTATCTTCGTGAAGTAATGGTTGTACTTATTACAAAAGATGAGCAAATTCCAAATTTAGACGCTTTTTGCCGTGATTTAGTGGCAATTTGCCCAAATATTATAACGATTATTCAAAATATCAATAGCGAAGATACCAATGTTATTTTAGGTAAAAAAGAAAAAGTACTATATGGTCCTGGTTTTATTAATGAAGAGCTACACGGACTTAAATTTACGCTTTCTAGTAAATCATTTTTCCAAGTTAATACACTCCAGGCTGAGGTGCTTTACGAAAGAGCACTAACTCTAGCGGGCATAACAAAAAATGATGTGGTGTTAGATGCTTATTCTGGCACAGGAACAATTACTCTTTTAGCGGCGCAAAAAGCTAAGCAAGTTATTGGTGTTGAAATTGTTAAAGACGCTGTTAAAGACGCAGAAGTAAACGCTAAACAAAATAATATTACAAATGTTAAGTTCTTTAAAGATGACGCTGGTGCTTTTTTAACTAGAGAAATAAAGAACTATAACTTCAGCGT
>DBRT01000011.1 GCA_002306335.1 Caryophanales bacterium UBA1361 | reverse complement strand
CTCCTCTAAATAAAAAAAGGTAGTATAAGGACGGGATTGCCGCGGTACCACCTTATTTCGTTTGTTAATTAAACGCATCTCTAACTCGTAACGTGAGTAACGGTCCTGCTTATTTATTACAAGACTTGTCTCCATGGTGTCCTTTAACAATACTTCGCTAGTTTTGCACCAACCAACTAGTCTCTATTCCGGAATATTTGTTAAAATCCATATCAATGACTTTTTAATTATAAAATAATTAACTTTAATAGTCAATGTAAGCGGCGACTATTATTCACTAATTATCTACTATTAAACTACTAATAAAATACTTTTAGCGTTATTTTAATGAATTACGCGGTCAATTTTATAAACTGAGTCAACTTGCAAGATAATATTTTGCACACTATTTAATTTATCAACATTCGGAATTAAAATCGTTGCATCAATCACACTTGTTTGGGTCGATGGGTGATAAGTAGCCTTAATTTTTGAGATACTAACCTTTGCTTGACTTAAAGCATTCATAATATCGACTAATAAGTTATCACGGTCATTACACTTGATACTAATATCTAACGGATATAATTTAGTTTCGCTATTTGGATTCCATAGTACTTCAATCGTGCGGTCAAGGTTACGCGCGATATTTGGACAATTAATGCGGTGAACGGTAATCCCTTTCCCTTTCGTGATATAACCAACGATATTATCACCTGGCACTGGTGTACAACAATTACCAAGTGTGACCGCAACAGTGCCCGCCCCTGGGACGATTACGGGATTTTTAGCGTCTTCTACTACTCTTCGTCCTTTACTTAAAAGTTTGCCCATATGGTCACGGCGATCAAGTTTTAAGTAATCTAATACGGCACTAGCGGTAATATTCCGCGAATAAACAAGTAATAGTAAGTCTTCATAAGTATTAACATTAAAATGTTTTAAGACTTCTGGTTTATTCACATGTGGTTCAACTTCATGTTCGGCAAAGCCGCGTTCTTTAAAGGCGTCATTTAGTGAGCCACGCCCTTTTTCGATATTATCATCGCGCGTTAAAGCTTGATGTTTCTTCGCTAGCACTTTACGAATATGACTGCGTGCACTATTCGTGGTGGCAATATTAAGCCATGATTCTGTTGGTCCTGTAGCCGTTTTACTCGTTCTAATTTCACAAATATCACCGGTTTTAAGTGGCGTATTCATTGCTACAAGCTTATCATTAACAAGTGCCCCAACCGCTGTATCTCCGACTTTAGTGTGAATTTTATAGGCAAAGTCAAGTGGTGTTGCTCCCGCTGGGAGTTCAATAACATTACCTTTTGGCGTAAAGACATACACACTAGTTTCAAAGATTTCTTTTGTAATCGTGTCCATGTATTCTTTCGCGGTATTACCAGTTTCATAACCCGTTGCCACAAAATCACGGAGCCAATGTAATTTATTTTCAATCTCACGTTGTTCGCGTTCTGGATTATAATTTGTACCTTCTTTATATGCCCAGTGCGCTGCAACCCCTGAGTCAGCGATACGGTCCATCTCTGGCGTTCTTATTTGCACTTCTAAAGCATTACCGTCCCCTGTAAAGATAGTTGTGTGTAAACTTTGATACATATTGCTTTTTGGCATCGCGATATAATCTTTAAAGCGTCCCGTAACTGGGCGATAAGTCGCGTGGATTAGTCCTAAAATTTCATAACAATTAAGTTCCGTTGGAGTAATGATTCTAAGCGCTAAAAGGTCATAAATCCGTTCAAAGTCATTATCTTTCTCTTTCATCTTCTTATAAATACTATAAATCGACTTCACACGAAACTTCATTTCAAATTTAATGTCATTTTTAAATAAGATATCCGCAATTCGTTTACTAACTTCCGCAAGCGCCTTCTGTAAGTTTGGGGAGCGCTGCTCAACGAGTTCACTTACATGATTAAAGGCTTCTGGTTCAATGTATTTTAGACTTAAGTCTTCCATTTCTGCTTTAATTTTCCCCATCCCTAGGCGTCCAGCAATCGGAGCGTAAACCGCCATCGTTTCTTTAGCAATACGCAGTTGTCGTTCATGGCTTAAAAAGTATAATGTTCGCAGATTATGTAATCTGTCCGCAAGTTTAATAATGATAACACGGATGTCTTTTGCCATCCCTAAGAATATTTTACGGTGATCTTCATACACAAAATCACTATCATCAACTTTTTTACTAAGTTTTAGGCGTTGAATTTTCGTGACGCTATCGACAATCATCGCCACATCTTTGCCAAACATTTTATCAATCTCACTAACTGTTACATCAGTGTCTTCAACGACATCATGCAGTAAACCAGCAATAATCGTACTTGGACCCGCTGTTAGTTCAGCAAGAATAAAGGCAACCTCAATTAAATGCGTAATATAAGGATGACCGCTTTTACGAAATTGCCCTTCATGTTTTTTAAGCGCAAAATTATATGCTTCTTCAATATTAGCGCGGTCTTCAGCATTAGTAATATAGAGAAAATAGACATCTTTGACGTCTTGCCACGAATGGACTTTTGGCATTGGTAGGTTATGACTTTTTTTCTCCATACTATGCGTTTCCTTTCTTATTAATTATAACAAATTAATAATCGCTTTGATTATGCTTTACTTAATAAGCTGCTTTTAATAAAAAAAGACTATCTGTTGAGAGTCGAGTTCGTAAGTAATATTTCTAATTACTTATCTTCGGTTTGGGCTTTATCGCTTAATTCTTTAAAGATTCGATAATTTTCATAGACATCATAAATATTTAAGAAATTAAATTTAGCGCCTTGGCCTGGTGTTACTGGTGTGCTAACAGTACCAAAAGACACAGTACCAGTACCTTTACCGAGTATTTTATCGAGCACACTAACATTGACACTAATAAATTGGACACCACTTATCGGAATACTTGAAAAATCAATGCCAAGTAGCCCGCTTTGAATAATAAAGCGTTTATTCGTGACGGCATAAAACTTATTACGGTACGCTAGAGCTAAAAGTAGTAATACGACACCAAAGAATACTGTAATACCAATAACGGCAAGTGCCACTATTCCCCCAGTTACATTTATTTCCATGCTTTCAGCTGATGCTGGAATAAGTAAAGCGAGTAAGACGAATAAAAGCGTGAATAAATAACAAATAACGGTAATAATTACTGTTTTAATGAACATTGGCTTATAAGTATATAATACTTTTTCGTCTTTCATTAATACTTTTTCAATTTGATTGCGGTTCATAATTA
>DBRT01000026.1:9409-29381 GCA_002306335.1 Caryophanales bacterium UBA1361 | reverse complement strand
GGGCATGATTAGATAATACAAGTGTATATGAGTTTTATAGAAAAAATATTCCGCTTTGAACAAAGGCGCCTCAAAAAAATAGAAAAAACAGCCAAAAAAGTTATTGCTTATGAAAAAACGATGGAAGCTTTAACTGATGATGAACTAAAGGCTAAAACACCCGAATTTAGAGAACGACTCACTAATGGGGAAACGCTTGATGACTTATTACCAGAAGCCTTCGCTGTGGCACGCGAAGCAGCACGTAGAACTTTAGGACAATTCCCTTATCCCGTCCAAATTATGGGGGCAATCGTCTTACATCATGGTGATGTTGCGGAGATGAGAACTGGTGAAGGTAAAACTTTAACTGCGACAATGGCCGTTTACCTTAATGCATTATCAGGCAAAGGTGTGCATGTTGTTACTGTTAACGAATATCTCGCTGCTCGTGACGCCGATTGGATGGGTCAAATTTATCGCTTTCTTGGTTTAACTGTGGGTGTTAACCTACGTGAAAAAACAGCGCGTGAAAAACGTGAAGAATATTTATGTGATATTACTTACACTACAAATAGTGAAGTTGGTTTTGACTATCTTCGTGACAATATGGCTAGCAGTGTTGATGGTCGTGTATTACGAGGTTTGGAATACGCTATTGTTGACGAAGCTGACTCGATTTTAATTGACGAATCACGCACACCGCTCATTATTTCTGGCGGCGCTAAAGTACAAGCATCTAGTTATAATGTCGCCGATCGTTTCGTTAAAACATTACGCAGAGATAAGCACTTTGTCGTTGATATTAAAACAAAAACATGTAACTTAACGGACGAAGGTAATAAACTCGCGGAAAGAATGTTTGGTGTTAATAATATTTATGACCCACAATATAGTGACTTAGTGCACCGGATTCATAATGCGCTTAAAGCAAATTATGTCATGAGTCGTGATGTTGAATATATGGTTGACGCAAATCGTGAAATTCAACTTATTGACCAATTTACTGGACGGATTATGCCCGGTCGTGAATATAGTGATGGGTTGCATCAAGCAATTCAAGCGAAAGAAAATGTCACGATTAAAGAAGAAACAGTGACGATGGCGACGATTACCTATCAAAACTTCTTCCGCCTTTACACTAAACTAAGCGGGATGACAGGTACTGCTAAAACCGAAGAAGAAGAATTCCGCAAAATTTACAATATGCGTGTTATTCAAATCCCGACGAATCGCCCTGTTATTCGTGAAGACGCTGTCGATCGAGTATATGCACGTAAAGAAGATAAACTCAATGCACTTGTCGAAGAAGTTAAAGAACGTCACGCTAAAGGACAACCAATTCTTATTGGGACAAGCAGCGTTGAATCAAGTGAAGAAGTTAGTGAACTTTTAACAGCAAACGGACTCAAACACGAGGTACTTAACGCTAAAAACCACGCGCGTGAAGCAGACATTGTTGCGCTTGCGGGTAATAAAGGCCAAATTACAATTGCAACGAACATGGCTGGTCGTGGTACTGACATTAAAATTAATGATGAAGTTAAAGCACTTGGCGGCCTTGCGGTATTAGGGACAGAGCGACATGAGGCTCGCCGTATTGATAACCAATTACGCGGCCGGAGTGGACGGCAAGGTGACCCTGGGTTTTCACGCTTCTATGTCTCATTTGATGACTTACTCATGCGTCGTTTCTCTAGTGATATGATGCTTAAACTCGTCGAAGGGATGGGAAACGAAGCACTAGAAAATAAAATGTTCACTAACGCTATTACTAGTGCCCAAAAACGAATTGAAGGACAAAACTTTGATATTCGTAAAAGTTTATTAGATTATGACAATGTTTTAGCAAAACAACGCTCTATCGTTTATAAGAAACGTGACAGCATAATGTACGCTGGTGATATTAAAGACTTAGTGCAAGAACAGTTTACTCTTGCGGGTCTTTATTTAGCAAAAAAAGCTGTTCCAGAAACTGGTAAAGATACGCTTGTTAATGGGGTAATGTTAAAACAAATTATGGAACCAAACTATTTACCAGAAGGTTCGATTAACCCTTCAGCGTATGACGAATCACCACCAGAAGAAATTGGTGAAGACTTAATGCTTTTAATGTATCGTCGTTATCAACTTAGAAGACGTGAATGGAGTGAAGAACTTGCCGACCGCGTTGAACGTGAAATTACTTTACGGGCAATTGACCGCAACTGGACACGGCATATTGACACAATGGCGCACTTACGCGAAGGTATTCACTTACGTAGTTACGCAAATACTAACCCACTTCAAGACTATGTTAATGAAGGTTATAAGCTATTCGGTGAAGCGATGGATATTATTGCTGTTGAAACAGTTTTAAATTTATTAAACGCGAAGATTAATGTTGCCCCACCTGTTGAAGAAGGTGAAGAAGGCACTGAAGAAAATAAAGAAACAGCCGAAAAGGAAAATATAAAAAAGGAAGATAAAAAATAAACGATGGAGTACAAAGTTGCCTTAAGTAAAGCTAATGAACTTAAAAGATTACTAGGTAAGCTTAGTGACTCTCTTTGATGTCGCTAGTTTAAAAGAAACAATTGATAAATTAACGATTGAAATAAATAATCCTGACTTTTGGAATAATCAAAATAAGGCTAAAACAATCATTAAAAAATTAAATGCTGCGAAAGAGAAAATTAATATATATTCACTAGTTGAAACAACAGTGGAAAGTGCCTTTGAACTACTAAAAGACGACACTTTTGCCGAGGATAGTGAGTATTTAAGTGATTTAGCATTTGAAATTGATAATGCGCAAAAAGAAGGTGAATTACTTATAAATCTTCTGCTTTTCAGCGGGGAATATGATGAAAATGATGCAACCGTAAGTATCCACGCTGGTGCAGGCGGGACGGAGTCGCACGACTGGGCCGATATGCTCTATCATATGTATGCACGCTTTTGTGAAAGACAAGGTTTTTCGCTTAAAGTTGTCGATTACCAAGCAGGGAACGAAGCCGGCATAAAAAGTGTAACACTTATTATTGAAGGGAATAATGCTTATGGTCATTTGCGTAGTGAAAAAGGAGTGCACCGCTTAGTGCGTATCTCACCTTTTGACGCGAATAAAAGAAGACATACTTCATTTGCGAGTGTTAATGTTGTGCCAATTTTTGATGAAACTGGTGATATTGAAATTAATGATAGTGATTTAAGGGTTGACACTTATCGCAGTGGTGGTGCTGGCGGTCAAAATGTTAACAAAGTTGAGACTGCAGTGCGTATTACTCATATCCCGACGGGTATCGTTGTATCGTGTCAAATGGAACGCAGTCAATTAATGAATCGTGAAATTGCGATGCGGATGCTTAAAAGTGAACTATATCAACTAGAATTAGAACGACAAAAAGCAAAGGTAAGCGCGATTGAAGGTGAAAAGAAGATGATTGAATGGGGTAGCCAAATAAGATCTTATACTTTTGCACCCTATACCCTTATTAAAGATCACCGCACAAATTATGAAGTCGGTGATATTGCACGGGTGATGGACGGTGACATAGCGGAATTTATGTATAAATACCTTGAAATGGAGGCAAGAAGCAATGGCTAAACAAAGAATAAAAGATATATTTAAAGAGGATTGGAGAACTTTACTTAAAAACTATAGTTTAATTGTTGTTGGATCAATTTTACTAGCGTTTGGTACTGGTGTTTTTCTTTTACCCGCAACACTTAATACTGGGGGGTTAAGTGGTGTCGGCATTATTGGTGAAGGCTTATTTGGTTTTGACGCTGATTTAGTCGTACTTGTGATGACTTGGGCTTTCTTCTTTATTAGTTTATTATTCTTAGGTTGGCGCTTTACAATTAAATCGCTTGTTAGTTCATTTGTTTATCCTTTAGCGCTTATTTTACTCATGCGTTTACCAGCAATTGCAACTGAAACCGTTAAATTGTTTGGTGAGGGCGCTGATGTTGCCACTAAACTTATTGCCGGTGTCTTTGGTGGTGTGTTTAATGGTGTTGGTGTGGCATTAACTTTTAGAGGTGGCGGTTCAACGGGCGGAGTGGATATTTTAGTAGTAATTTTAAATAAATATTTAAGACTAAGTTATAGTGTTATGTCTTTTGTGATTGATGGCTTAATTATTGCCATTGGGTTATTCGTGCTAAAAGATGTTGTACTCTCTTTAAGCGGTATTCTTAGTGCATTTGTGTTTGCGATTACTCTTGAATTTGTCTTCGTTGGTAAAAAGCATGCGATGACTGCTTCGATTATAAGTCGTGAAAAAAGTGCAGAAATTAATGATTTTATTCAAAACGAAATTGGTCAAGGTACAACCTTAGTGCCAGTTTTAGGTGGTTATCAAAAAGATGAGTACATGATGGTTGTTGTCCATTTTGATCGTAGTAATTACGCTCGTTTAATAAACGGTATTGCTAAAATCGATAAAAAAGCTTTTGTGAGTATTGAAGGGTCAACAGTAGTGTTAGGCGGTAATTTTGAAAGTTTAAATCCAGTTAAAGAAGGCTTAGTAAATATTAAAAAGAAAGATGAAAAAGACAAAGCATAAATTTGTTTTAGAAACGACTTTTACGCCCACTGGTGATCAACCAACGGCGATTAAAGAGTTAGTAGCTGGGCTAGAGCGCGGTGATAAGCATCAAGTACTTTTAGGAGCAACAGGCACTGGTAAAACTTTTACCATCGCTAATGTTATTGAAAAAGTGCAAAAACCAACGCTGATCTTAGTGCATAATAAAACACTAGCGGGGCAACTTTACGCTGAATTTAAAGCATTGTTTCCTAATAATAGAGTGGAATATTTTGTGTCTAACTTTGATTTTTATCAACCAGAAGCTTATGTGCCATCACGCGATATGTATATTGAAAAAGAAGCAGTGCAAAATGCCGAAATTGAAATGCTTCGCTCTGCTGCTATTAATAGTTTACTCGAGCGTAATGACACAATTATTGTCGCTAGTGTCGCGGCAATTTATGGGCTTAGTGACCCTGAAGAATATAGTAAACTATCCTTTAATATTGTGGAAGGTGAAGTGATTAATCGCAAAGAGTTTTTAATTAAACTCGTGGATGCGCAATACACACGTAATGATTACGAACTTCGCGCTGGTACTTTTAGAGTACGGGGTGACGTAATTGAAATAATGCTCCCTATCAGTGAAGACTATTTAATTCAAGTTGATACATTTGACGACACTATTGAAAAGATTAGAGAAATAGATGTTTTAACTGGTGAAGCGCGCAAAACATTTAACACTTATCCAATTTTTCCCGCATATGCCTATGCTTCAAGTCGTGAACGGATAAATGCCATTGTGCCAAAAATATTAAGTGACTTAGCAAGTAGATTAAGTTACTTTGCCGATGAAGGTAAACTCCTTGAAGCCGAACGGCTGGAATTTAGAACAAGACAAGATGTTGATTCACTCCAAGAATTTGGGATTTGTCCTGGGATTGAAAATTATGCGCGTTATATTGATGGGCGTAAAGCTGGGGAAAAGCCTTATACCTTAATGGATTATTTTCCTAAAGATTATTTACTTGTGATTGATGAGAGTCATGTTACTTTACCTCAGGTAAGAGGGATGTTTAATGGTGATCGCAGTCGTAAACAAAATCTAGTGGACTACGGTTTTAGATTACCGAGTGCTTTAGATAATCGCCCGCTACAATTTAATGAATTTGAAGAGATGATTAATCAAGTAATTTACACAAGCGCAACACCTGGCGATTATGAGTTAGATAAAACAGGTGGAGTAGTCGTTGAACAACTAATCCGGCCAACAGGTTTAGTGGATCCAGAAGTATTTATTAAACCGAGTGTTGGACAAATTGATGATTTAATGTATGAATTAACGAAAGTTATTGAACGTGGTGAAAGAGCAATGGTTGTCACGCTTACAATTAAAATGGCGGAAGACCTAACCCATTACTTAAAAGAGCATGACTTTAAAGTTGTCTATCTCCATAATGAAACAAAGACACTGGAACGCAGTCAAATAATTTATGAATTACGCAAAGGGAAATATGATGTGCTTGTCGGGATTAATTTACTGCGTGAAGGACTAGATATTCCTGAAGTTTCACTTGTGGCGATTATTGACGCGGATAAAGAAGGATTTTTACGTAGTGAGCGATCACTTATTCAAGTAATGGGCCGCGCGAGTCGAAATGTTAACGGGAAAGTAATAATGTATGCGAACAATATGACGGGGTCAATGGAACGCGCTATTGCGGAAACAAAAAGAAGAAGAGATTTACAAATTGCTTATAATAAAAAGCACGGAATTGTTCCCACTACAATTATCAAACCACTTGGCGAACCACTCCATAATTTCGGGACAGAGCGTGAACTTGAGCGGATTAATAAAGGCTTAATGAGCCGTAAACAATTAGAAAAATATATTCGGGAAATTCGCGCTAAGATGAATGCTGCCGCTAAAGCCTATGACTTTGAAAAAGCGATAGAATATCGTGAAATTCTCTTTGAATTAGAGGGAAAGAGTAAAAAAACATAAATATATGTATATTTAAATAATGTTTTCTTGAATTAATTTATAAATAGTGTATATTAATAAAGAACTGGAGGAAGACTATGGGAACATTAGATATTATCTTCATTATCGTATCAATCTTACTTATTATTATCTCGCTTATGCAAGGTGGTAAAAGTGAAGGGGCATCTGGCGCTATCACTGGTGGCGGCCTTAATATTTTCGTCAAAACAAAAGAAAGAGGAAGTGAAAAAGTAATTTCTTATATTACTTACGGCCTTGCTATTTTGTTCTTTCTCCTTGCAATCCTTGTTAAAGCTTTAGGTTAAGATTATTAAAACTATTAAATTAACACCCGGCAGGGTGTTTTTTTATTATGTATAATATTGAGAAGTTTTTATTAAATTTATTGTATTTATTAGTAGTTGTAATAAACCACAGCAAAAACTTATTTATAAATAAATAAGGAAAGTATTAAAATTATAAAAGTGAAATAAAGTGCTATAATATTTTTGGAAGCGAGATAAGTTATATGATACAAATTGATTACCCAAAAAGCCTTCATAAATTAAGAAGAACACTTAATGTTTCACAACAACAATTAGCAAATATTTTAAATGTTTCTTTTTCATCGGTTAACCGGTGGGAAAATGGTCATTATGAGCCAACAATTATCGCAAAAGTAAAACTTGATGAATTATTTGATCAAGTTAAAATTAAACCAATTGCAAAACAAGAAAAATATAAGTCAATTGAATTATTTGCAGGAGCGGGTGGATTAGCGCTTGGGCTTGAACAAGCAGGTTTTGATCATATTGGTCTAGTAGAATTTGAGAAAAATGCTGTTGATACTCTAAAAATTAATAGACCAGAATGGAATGTTCTTCTTGAAGATATTCGCGAGGTGTGTGAACGTGATTTAGAGCAAGAATTTAATATTAAAAAAGGTGAACTTGATTTAATTTCCGGAGGGGCACCATGTCAATCATTTAGCTACGCTGGTAATCGACTTGGGTTAGAAGATGTACGCGGAACGATGTTTTATTATTACGCGACATTTCTGCGAAAATTACAACCAAAATTATTTTTATTTGAAAATGTACGTGGTTTATTATCCCATGATAAAGGAAGAACATATAAAACTATTCTCGATATTTTTGAAGAACAAGGATATATTACACTTTATGAGGTGTTAAATGCTTGGGATTATAGTGTTCCACAAAAAAGAGAAAGATTAATTACGATTGGGATTAGAAAAGATTTATTTGAAGAAGAAATTTTCGAGTTCCCGAAAAAGCATAAATATAAGCCGACCATTAAAGATGTTAAACTTGATGTAAATCCTGATAAAGAACATTGTCAACGCTATTCAAAATACAAGGAAGAGATATTTAAACTTGTTCCTCCTGGTGGCTATTGGCGAGATATTGAACCAGAAATTGCCAAAGAGTATATGAAGTCGTGTTGGGATATGGGTGGAGGAAGAACAGGAATATTACGTAGACTAAGTTTAGATGAGCCATCACTCACTGTACTCACAAGTCCATTTATGAAACAAACCGACAGATGTCATCCTTTAGAAGTTAGACCTTTTTCCTATCGTGAAAATGCTAGATTTCAAACTTTTCCTGACGATTGGGTTTTTTCTGGCACGCTTAGTTCAAAATATAAACAAATTGGAAATGCTGTACCAGTCAACTTAGCGAAAGAAATAGGTTTAGAATTAATTAAAACGCTTGAAAGGATAAATGAATAATGACTATCGACGAAAAGGTGAATGATGACTATACTCTAACTTTTATTACTCAAGAAAATTTTGAAAAACATGTAAATGAATTAATTGATAAATACTATGAAATACTTAGTGATTATGATTTAAAACGTTTCAATTCAAACCTCATAGATCCAATAAAATTATCAATTGACAAGTATTTATTAGACAGAACTTGGAAAGAAATTATCGACACTGAAATTAATAGACAACGTGCTAAAACAATTACGAATGCTCTTGGTGATTTTCATCAAAATATTTTTAAATATATTGACCGTTGTGAAGTTCCTAAAACTGGGTTTGATATTATTTACACTAACGAAGCGGGACAAAAAATATATGTAGAACTAAAAAACAAACATAATACAATGAATTCAAAATCAGCGGAACAAACTTACCGAATGATGCATAACCACATAAAAGAAAACCCAAATGATAAATGTTTTTTAGTTGAAGTTATAGCACAACAAAGTAGAAATATTGTATGGAGTGTTAAATTAGATAATGAACCCTGCTATGATGAGCGTATACGTCGAGTTTCAATTGACGAATTTTACAAAATTGTTACGGGTGAAGAAAATGCCTTTTATAAATTTTGTGTGCAACTACCAAAAACAATAAAAAAATTACTTGCAAATAGGAAAGATAATGTAAAAGGAACGAACACGGTGATAACAGAATTACAAAATAGAGGCGGAAATTTACAAAAAGCAATATTTTTCTTAGCATTTGCAAACTATTGCGGATTTACAACAGTTGAAGATCAGATTGATGATTTATTAAATGGTAATCATCATTGAAAAATATGTAACAAACAATTTAAAACTAATTTACTAAGCGACTATTAAATTTTAGAGTCTTTAGAATTAGCTTAATCGTGCAAACTCATCTTTTTTATTGTCTTAGATATCTAGGCTTTTGCTCTCGTGTTATAATTTATTTTATGAGGTGCATTTATGGATATTAAAACTTATGTTTTAAAACGTAAACAAAATTTAAAAGAACGAATACTAAAAGATGGGGGCACCCCAAGTTTAGTTATCATTCAAGTAAATGATGATTTTGCGAGCAATAAATATGTTGCAGGCAAGATTAATGACGCCCGTGAAGTAGGCATCAGCGCAAAGCTTATTAAAATGCCCGAAACAACAAGACTTGATGAATTGCTTAAGAAAATAAAAAAACTTAATAAAGATCCACATGTTAACGGCATTATTGTGCAATTACCGCTGCCAAAACATATTGATGAAAATATCGTTAAAGAAGCTATTAATCCCGCTAAAGATGTGGACGGCTTTCATCCGCTTTCTCGCTTTAAAGCGTGTACGCCACTAGGTATCATTAATTATTTAAAAGATGAAGGTGTTGAAATCCGCGGGAAGAATGTCGTGATTATTGGGCGCAGCAATATTGTTGGTAAACCTGCTGCTATGCTCTTTTTAGAAGAAGACGGTAATGTAACAGTATTACATTCAAAGACAAGTAGAGAAGACCTTAAAAATTATGTCGCTAATGCGGATATTATGGTTGTCGCCGTAGGGCGTAAACACTTTATTAATGACGAACATACACTTAAAAATAGTGCAGTTCTTGTAGATGTTGGGATTAATCGTGATGAAGACGGAAAATTAACTGGTGACATTAAACCAGGGCGTGATGTTTATTTACAAACTCCAGTGCCAGGTGGCGTTGGGTTATTAACTAGATTAACTTTATTAGAAAATGTATTGGAGGCTTATTTACATGGAATTTAAAATTGAAAACAGTGTTGTCTACGGTTTAGAGCGCGCCGTTAAAGCGAGCGGAAATCCGATGCGGACCGAAATTGAAGGTGGCGCGCTACATGAAAAAGATATCAAGCGAGCAGTGCTACTCGGAACGACTAAAGGTGGCGAAGGTCATGATAACTTTTTAAAAGGGATCTTAGTGCATGTTGATATTACCGCTCCTTTTTACTGGTGGAAAGAAGCACAACGCTACCACTGGTTTGACTTTATTAGTAGTCAATCAACAATGCATATGCTGTTAAAATTTAAGATTGATGAACGCTGTGTCCCCGAAACTGATAAGCGTGTTTTCCCTATTTTAGAAGAACTAGTAAATGATTATAACGCCATAAGTGAAGAAGATAAAGATGCAAAAGTTAAGGCGTGGCGTAAGATTGTTGCGACTTTACCAAGCGGTTTTTGTCTTGCGGCGACAATGACGACGAACTATCAACAACTTAAAACGATGTACTTCCAACGTCGTAATCACAAACTTAAAGAGTGGCATACTTTCTGTGATTGGTGTTTAACTTTGCCACACTTTAAAGAGTTTGTAATTAAAGAAGGAAAATAAATGTATGAAAAAAAGCGATCTTAAAAAATATGCGCGGCTTATTGTTAGAGTCGGAGCGAATGTACAAAAAGGACAAGATGTTATTATAACTGCGGAACTTGAACAACGCGAATTTGTGTTAATGCTTATTGAAGAGGCTTATCGCGCTAAAGCAAACCGCGTGACGCTTGACTGGATTGATGACGACATTAGTAAACTCCATAATAAATACCGCACTGTTAAATCAATGTCACATTTTGAAAAGTGGGAGTTAGAACGCTATCAATATTATGTTGATAAGAATCCCGTTAGAATTTATATTACAAGCGAAGACCCTGATGGTGAAAAAGGGATTAATCAAGAAAAGCGTGCGCAAGTAATGCAAAATATTTACCCCGTTATTAAACCTTATCGTGATGAGATGGAAAATAAGTATCAATGGACAATTGCCGGTGCTGCTGGTACAAAGTGGGCGAAGAAATTATTTCCAGACTTAACCGCAAAACAAGCCCGCAATAAATTATGGGACGCAATATTAACGACGAGCCGTGCTTATGGCGACCCGATTGCTAATTGGAATGAACATAATCGAAGTATGAGCGAAAAGTCTCGCAAGCTTAACGAATTAGGACTCATTTCACTACATTACACTAGCAAAAACGGCACTAATTTTAAAGTTGGCCTTATTCCTAATGCACTCTTTTTAGCGGGTGGTGAAACAACTTTAGGTAGTAATATTTTCTATAATCCTAATATTCCGACTGAAGAATGTTTTACAACACCAAAGCGCGGAGAAGCTGAAGGCAAGGTCGTAGCGACAATGCCTCTTAGTTATCAAGGTGAATTAATTGATGGCTTTTGGTTTGAGTTTAAAGACGGTAAAGTTGTTGACTTTGGCGCTAAACAAAATGAAGAATTATTAAAACAAATGTTAGATATGGATGAAGGCGCTCGTTATCTTGGTGAAGTAGCGCTCGTCCCGAAAGAATCACCAATTAATCAATTAGGGCTCTTATTTTATTCAACGCTTTATGATGAAAATGCTTCGTGCCACTTAGCGCTAGGTCTTGGGTTTAGTAATTGTATTCGTGATTTTGAAAAGTACTCTCTTGAAGAACTTCGTGAAATGGGAATTAATAACTCAATGATTCATGTTGATTTTATGATTGGCGCTGATGATTTACGGATTGTCGGTACAACAAAAGACGGTCAAGAAGTAGTAATCTTTAACGAAGGAACCTGGGCAATTTAATGGCAAAAAATAAAAGAAAATGTAGACCGTTACGCTTTATCTTAAAGGCAGTGTTTGTGCTTTTAGGTGTCGTGGTGCTTGTCTTAGGTGGTTATATAGGTTATGTTAGCCTCTCTTACTACCGCATTGGTGACACTAGTCTTCAAGTATTAAACAATCAAACAGCGAAATTAAGTGTCGCTGATATTGGTACAAAAGAATTTAAGATTACAACATATAATGTTGGTTTTGGGGCATATGACAGAGATTACAGTTTCTTTATGGACACGAGTGTTTTTAAAGATGAATATATTCATTCGCAAGGTAATAAAAGTAACACTGGTGATCGTGCGCGTGGTACAAGTAAAGCACAAGTGCTAAGGAATATTAACGGTGCTTATGACACAATTGCAGCTTTAGGTGATTTAGACTTTATGCTTTATCAAGAAGTTGACACAAGTTCAACAAAGTCTTATAAAGTTAATCAATATGAAATTGGTAATAAAAAACACGCTGATTACGCAACAATTTACGGTATTAACTATCACTCTGCTTATTTAATGTACCCACTGCATGAACCAATTGGTAAATCAAATTCAGGTATTTCGACATACTCTAAATATCATATTGCTAAAGCTGAACGCCGTGAATTTGAAATTACGGATGCCTTCTTTGGTAAATTCTTTGATTTAGATCGTGCTTTCACTATTAGTGAAATACCAATTGAAGGTTCAGTTAAAAAGCTTTATGTATTTAATGTGCATATGAGCGCTTATGATAAAGGTGGTGTCATTCGTAAAGTACAACTTGAACAACTTAAAGCGGCAATTAGAGTAGCGCGTGATTATGATGGAGATAATAACTATGTTGTCGTTGGTGGCGACTTTAATCATGACTTAGTGCTTGATAACCCGCTTGTTAACGAAGAATATAAAGCAAATATCTTTAATAAACAAGAAACAGAAATTCTTGAAGCGAATTGGTATAACTATTTTCGCCTTGACTCAGGAAAGCACGGAACAAGAGTCCCAAACATTATTACCGGTTTAGAAGAAGATTATACGCATGACTTTTATGATATGGCGCTATCTAGTCACGGCCCGGTAAATATTGCCACATGTCGCGACGCCTCAATTAAATTTATTGATAAAAATAATAACGGGATTGTTGATAATGCAATGGTCACAATTGATGGTTTCCTTGTTAGTGATAATATCGCGGTAGCTGAAATTAAAACGATTGGTAGTGGCCCTGGTCTCCAAAAAGAAAACTTACCCGAAAGCGACCCGCGTCACGGGTTAGGGTTTGTTTATAGTGATCATAACCCTGTGCTTATGAGTTTTAAATTACAAGCGTAATTAAATAATTTCAATATGTAAAAGATTGGTAAATGAAACGGTTAGGTCAGTAAACACTAAGCGTTTATATAAAGTATCAATCTTTTTTATTTTGGCTTGATGCGTCTTAATAAAACCGCAGTTATAATAATAAATTAATACGGTTTCGCCGGTGTATTCGCTTAAAACACGATTAATTTCTGCGCATTGGTCTTCACTGAGTGTGGGCTTTTCAACACGCTTTTTTTGCTGCTGCATTTCCGCTAGGAAAAGTGCCTGTTCTTTTAGACTTGCAAACGGTAAAAACTTTTTCATCCCGCGACTCATTTATTGTGACCTCCAATTTGTTTAGTGCGTCGTAAATAAGTGCTCGCACGCGTGAGTGCGTTCGCGCGCATTATTTTATCTTTCCCGTAACGCGCGTGAAGTTCATCAAGTGTTTCCCACATTCTTTGCTCTTTAGTGTTTTGTGTTACATAATCCTCAATGAGACTAAGTTGCTCATAAGGGTCGCTTGAAAGTCCGCTGACGCTAAGATGAAGAGAGCGTATTTTAGCACCTTCTAAAGGAAACTTATTAAATACTTCCATGAAAGCTTTAAATAGTTCAGTATTGGAGCATGTTGGAAGAAGAAGTGACATTGATTTACTGTATGTACTACTTTCTGGCTTACTAGTCATAATACTTAAACCAACTTTTTTAGCTTTTAAATTATTTTTACGCATACGCATACATAATTCATCAGTCATTTCACGAATTAAAACGGGTGCTTCGTTAACTTCGTAATCACGGAACAACACTTGTCCACTTGTTAGCGACTTATCAAGTGGGACATACTTTTCACTTAAGTCGGTGTTATCAATCCCGTTAGCGTGTTCCCAAAGCTCTTCACCCATAATCCCAAATTCTTCTTTTAACTTCGCTTTCGGACACTTAGCAATGTCCCCCATTGTAAAAAGCCCTAATTTATGGAGTCTTCTTTCATAGCGTTTACCAATACCCCATATTTTATGCAGTGGTTTAATTTGCCACAATTTAGTTTTAACATCTTCCATTGTCCATCTTGCGTAATAGCGCGGGTCTTTTTTGGCTTCTAAATCAAGTGCGCATTTAGCTAAAAACATATTTGGCGCTATACCGACGGTTACATAGAGTTTTAAGTGATCATATATTTCTTTAATAATAAATTCAATAAGTTCTTCTGGTGTCTTCTTATAAAGTTCTAAGTACGGTGTTAAATGAATAAAAGTTTCGTCAATCGAATAAGGATACCAGTCTTCCTTTGCAAAATAATTAAGTAAGAGGGCATTAAATTCAGTTGATTTTTGTACATATAGTTCCATACGCGGTTTAGCAAAGATATAAGGGATACCTCTCGGAAGTTCAAACTTCCGCATTACATTACTTAAACCTTTTGCTTTTAAGTACGGGGTAACAGCCATAATAATAGTGCCGTCTCCGCGCCGCTCATCGCACACCACTAAAGGAGTGGTAAAGGGATCAAGACCACGCTCTGCACATTCTACGCACGCGTAGAAACTTTTTAAATCGATAACGGCATATACTTTTTCCATTACCATAATTATACAAGAGGACACTTTAATTTTTAGACAGAAGGATGAACAAAGTTAGTAAAAGATTTTCACCATTAAAATTGATAAGCGATAGCCCTTGCAATTATTTACTAGTTTGATAAACTTTTAGTTAGACTTGGGGCCGTAGCTCATCTGGGAGAGCGCATCGTTCGCAACGATGAGGTAGCGAGTTCGATCCTCGTCGGCTCCACCAAAGTAAAAGTATTAGCTTCCGCTCAGGGAGCTATTTTTTTTATTTATTAATAACAAAAACCATTTATTTTGAAAACCAAAAAAGAAGCAAAATTTATAAAATTGTGTCATTAATTAGATAAGCGACGAAAAATATTGATTATATGAATGTTTACATGTTTTTAAATATAAAACTCCCTCATTTTTTTGTAAATTCTGCCAAAAAGTCGCTCCTTTTTTTGTAAATTTTGGAAAAATCTCGCTCCTTTTTTTGTAAAAAGGCTTGTTATATATAGATTATAGTGTTAATATTGAATTACAAATTTAATGATGATGAGGGATGATTATGATTTATCTTAAACGTAAAATTGATGAGTATTTAGTTAATTGGAAAAAGGATAATAACAAAATGCCTTTAATTGTTAAAGGTGCACGACAAGTTGGTAAGACTGAGTCAATTAAAAAATTTGCCGAAAATAATTATGAAAATGTCATTTATATTAATTTCGTGGAAGAACCAATATATAAAGGTATTACTGCGGATGGGTATAAAACGGATGCGATTATTAAAATTATGTCACGGATTGATCCGCTTAAAGTATTTACCCCATATAAAACACTAATCTTTTTTGATGAATTACAAGATTTTCCTGATATCACCACTGCGTTGAAGTTTTTTAAATTAGATGGTCGCTTTGATGTCATCTGTAGCGGTTCACTGCTTGGTATTAATTATAGGATAATTGAGAGTAATAGCGTTGGCTATAAAGTAGATTATGAAATGAATTCACTCGATTTTGAAGAATTTTTGTGGGCCAAAGGCTATAGTGATGATGTTGTGCGTGACATGCTAAAACATATGTGTGAGTTGAAGCCATTTAATGACGTTGATATGAAAATCTTTAATGATTTATTTTTAGATTACGCTATTCTTGGGGGGATGCCTGCGGTTGTCAGACTTTATATTGAAAATGGTACATTTGAAAAAACACTTGAATTACAAAAACAACTTATTTTGGATTATAAAGAAGATGTCCGCAAATATGTTGTTGGTTTAGATCAAACACGCATTTTGAATGTTTTTAATCATATTGCACCACAATTAGCGAAAGAAAATAAAAAATTTCAAATTACAAAAGTTGGCAAAAATGCCCGTTTTGCTGATTACCGCGGCTGTATTGAATGGTTAAAAGATTCGGGGGTTATTAATGTATGCTATGGGTTAAATTATCCAGAACTTCCGCTTAAAGGCAATTATGATCTTAATAAATATAAAATATATTTCTTTGATACTGGACTACTTGTTGCACAATTAGATGAAGAAGCACAACTTGACTTACGCGCTAATAAAAATTTAGGTGTCTATAAGGGTGCATTATATGAAAATATCGCCGCCGAAGCATTAGTTAAACAAAGTTATGAATTATATTATTATAAGCGTAATGACGCTACTTTAGAACAAGACTTCTTTGTACGCGATATTGATAGTTTAATCCCACTTGAAGTTAAGGCTAATGGAGGGACATCAAAATCCCTTGATACTCTTATTAGCAGTGACAAATATGAAGATATAAAATACGGCATTAAATTTGCTAAAAGTAATATTGGTTATAAAGATAATATTTATACATTCCCGCAATTTTGTATGTTTTTATTAAAGAGATACCTCAATTTTAAAATGGAGAAATAGCTATTAAATAATAAATTCTAAAAAAAACAAAAGAATAGCGGACAAAGCTCCTATTTTTATCATTTAACACGACCACAGGTCGTTTCATTTACAAATATTTGCAACGAGAGAAAATTATTCGTTGCAAACATAGTTGTTTTAGATTCTAATTAGCCTAGAAGGTGAAGTGCTATGAAACAACAACATAAATAAACTAAAAAGTTAGAATTAAAAAGCCAATATTCAGACACACTCTTAAAAACTATTAGTGCGTTCGCTAATTTTGATGGTGGCGAAATTATTATTGGTTATGATGAAAAAAGGTGCTATTGGTGCTGCTAATGTAGTAAAAGAGAAATTACGAATTGAAAATATAATTAATGCTACCCTTAAACCTTCAGCGGATTATCGTTTAGATGACTTTTTAATTGATGATAAAGCATTAAAAACTGAAGGCGAAGGCCGGAACCTAGTATATGTTCTAAATAATAGAACATATTAATAAATTAAAAAGGACCATGTTGCCATGGTCCGATTATTACTATGGCTCTATTAATGACTTTGCTTATTGGAGAACGTAACTAACAGTTACTTCACCAGTTTCTTCGTTCGTGGTAATAACTTTTTCGTAGGTGTATTCAGTGCCTTGAACTTTGACGTGGATGAATGTCCGATCATCAATTACTTCATATTCAACTTCGTATTTAACGCCATCGATTCTAACTTCGAGTTCTAATTCATTATCTTCGTTTTCAAGTTCAAGTTTGAAGCTTTTCACGACTTCGCCGTTTTCTACGACTAAGTATTTGAATTCTTCTTCGTATTCATAATCTGGGGTTCCTGGAGTGCCTTCAACTTCGATTTCTTGTTTAATGCTGATGAAGTTGTTGTCATCTTTCCAGAGCATAAAGCGTAATTTTGTTTCGGTTTCGTCAGCGTCAACTTCACTTGTTGTTTTAGACATGAATTTATATTCTTCTTCGCCAACGAGCGCTAAGCCAGTAACGCGGTAGTGTTTGTCTTTGTTGCGATTACGATTGCGATCTTGTTCTTTATTATGGTCGCCTTCTTCGCCGTCGTTAGTGCATGTGCCACCGCCATTGCAGACTGTGTCATCGTCGTCGTCATCTTTGCCATTATGTTTGTTTTCGCCGTAGCGTGCTTTACTTGCGACTTCATTATTTAATAATTCGTCATCGTCACTATCATCATCAATTTCTTCTTCCGCTGTTTCTAAATTGTAATAGAGTTTGTATTCAATGCGGCTATCTGTTCCGATGTTGAAGGAGATCGTATCAACATAGGTATAACCTGCTAAATCACTATCTTCACGATTAATTTGGAAGTCAACACCATTATTGAATAAGATGTCAAGTGTTGCAACTGGGATATCAGGTTCGGCAACGCCTTCCGCGGCAAGTGATTTTTGTAAGGCTTTCACCTCTGGTACAGTTTCGAATCCGCCCACTAGTGTGAGAGCGGTCGTGGCTTCAAAGGCCATTGTTTGACTTTTAATTACGGCTGTGGCTTCAGTATTTGGTTTTGTACAGCCACCAAGCACGAGTGTTGCTCCAAGAGCGAGAGTCATGAGTGTAAACGTTTTTTTCATAAGTAGTTTCTCCTTTTTTCCGTTCACAATAAATACGAATTAAAATTCTTTTTTATTGGAATTATTTAAAAATTATTTTTATTTTATTTTTTATTCGTAAGAATAAATAAATTTTTTATCTTCAGTTTCTGTTGCAATAATAATCATTTCAAGATATTCAATGACATAATTACCGCTCTTTTTTGTGATGTAAAATTCATAATCTTCATTGTTATATTTCGTTTTTACTTCTGCGCAACGACCACCATTACCATTACCATGCGTGTTATAACTTTTAATTTCAACATTAAGTTTTTCGTCGCCATCAAGATATAGTTTATATTTAAATGTTTGTTCATCAGCTTCGTTTTCGCTCTCGATTTCTAAATATGAATCATCATTATATTCAATCTTTAAACTAATATCTGTTTCGTTATCAGCAGTATCAATTTCTGTTTCGCCTTCAAAATGGAAATGTGTGTCGTGAATAATGATTTCACCTTCAAGTTCCGTTTCCGTTTCGGTATCATCTTCTTCAATTTCAACACTACCAATAATGCGTGTGTATTCATTAATAATAAATTCATGCGTGTATGTACCATATGTTCCCGCATAATTTCCTTTATTCTTCTGATAATTAAAACCTTTATCAAGACTAAAGAAGTCACTCACTAAGGGTAGCGTTTCATCTAGCGCTGCTTCTAGTTCTAATTTTTCAGGATCACTAAGTGAGATACTATACCATGGTTTAATTAATCCCATTCCACCAGGAATTGAGCCTTCAGGGGCGTAATTAAGGGCAGAAGAAGTCATAAATACAAACTCACCTTCTTTACCATGTGGGATTTTATCCGGAGTATGTTCACTTACTGGTACACTAGGAGTGGAGACTTCACCACTGCTTGGGGTCGAAGTTTCGCCACCTTCGCTTGTGCTAATAATTGGGGGGACAATAGTGTCTCTTAAAGCATAGACTGTAATCCCGATTACAAGCGCTGCACTTAAGAAACCTAGGCTATATTTAAATGTTGGACGTTTAAAGAAAGGAATGCGTTTTGGCTTTTCTTTAGCGCGTTTACGTTCTTCATGCATGGCTAAAATCTGAGCAGCGGAAAGCTTAATCTCAGGTTTTGTCACATTTTCCTGAATGATTTTTTTAATTTTGTCGTCATTCATCCCGTGCATAATCACTTAATCCTTTCTGTAATTTTTTAATAGCGTTGCTATATGTCCATGTAATGGTGCCTAATGGTTTATCTAAGTATTCGGCAATTTCTTTGTGTGTTAATTCACTTAAAACATAAAGCACGACAACCTGGTATTCTGTTTCGTTTAGAATTTCTTGCATCCTGGCGAGTAAGCGATCACTATCGTCATACTTGTCAGTTGTGCTCGCACCAATATCGCTTTCAAGGAGATAATCTTCAATATAAGAAACACGATTTTCTTTTTTGAAGTGGTCGTAGGCTAAGTTTCTAGCGGTCACAAGCAAGAAGCCAAGAGGATTTTGATTGGCCTTAATGCGTTTGAGATTGTCTAAAAACTTTAGATAAGTTTCGGCGAGAATATCTTCCGCGAGTTCGTGATTTTTCGTCAGCGATAATAGCGAATAGAAGATTTGATACTTTGTGAGTTCGTAAAACTCCGCGAAGTTATCATTATTCCCGCGTTTTAATTCATTGAGTAATGCAATAATACGACTGACTTTTGGGTCACTCATTTGCACTTCCTCACTATTAATACGATTAAGTTCATCATTTTATTGGTAATATTTAAATTTTTTCTTTCCACGACTATTATAACTAACTTAAGAC
>DBRT01000026.1:0-9371 GCA_002306335.1 Caryophanales bacterium UBA1361 | reverse complement strand
AAGGATAGCGTTTATACACTAAATAATGGAGTGAAGATGCCCGTCATCGGTTTTGGCACCTGGCAAGCAAAAGACGGCGAAGAAGCTTATGAAAGCGTAAAAGCAGCGCTGCGTGTTGGTTATCGCCATATTGACACTGCCGAAGCTTATCATAACGAAGAAAGTGTTGGGCGCGCTATTCGTGATAGCGGTATCCCGCGCGAAGAAATATTTGTTACCACTAAATTAACAAATACTCATTTAACTTATGAAGACGCAAAGCAAGCGATTGATGCAAGTTTAAAGCGCTTAGGGCTTGATTATGTCGACCAATATTTAATTCACTGGCCAAATCCAATTAATGCTCGTACTTTTTATAAAAAGAGAAATGCAGAAGTATATAGAGCGATGGAAGAAGCTTATTTTGCTGGGAAAATTCGCTCAATTGGTGTTAGTAACTTTCATCCCCATCACTTAAAAGCATTACTTAAAACAATTAAAGTAAAACCCGCTACAAATCAAATATATGTAAGTCCAAGTGATACACAACCTAAAGTTGTCGCCTTTAATGAGAAGCATAATATTTTGACAGTAGCCTATTCTCCACTTGGCACTGGTCGACTATTAGGGTTAAATGAACTTAATCAAGTTGGAACAAAATACAATAAGCGTCCCGCTCAAGTAGCGATCAGATGGAGTTTAGAACATGGTTATTTGCCGTTACCTAAATCCACAAACGCATCACGCATTAGTGAAAACTTTGATGTTTTTGATTTCAAGTTAAGTAAAGAAGATATTAAATTAATTAATTCATTAAAAGGAAAAGCGGGCAAAGCCCCTGATCCAGATCATGTAATTTGGTAAATATAATTATTTAATATAAGTTAAGCCGCTTTCTGCTATTTTGCCTGGTGCAGGTGTTTTAGAAGTAGTTAAAACGAACACTCTTAAATTGCCTTTACCAGATACATTCACGGATAAAGAACCATTAGTGACAACTTTTGCTTCACCAGTAACAGCATCAACATAAGTACCATTTGGAATATTATTAAATGTAGCACTACTTGAAATTGTGACAAGTGCGAAGCTGTCAGTGGTGCTATCAGTAAATCGGCGTTTAAACGCTAAACCGCCATTAATACCAGCAGTACTATATTGTCCCTTTTGTAAAGCGGGGATGTTTCTTCTAATTAAGTTTAAGTTACGAATATGTTTCGCTAATGGGTGATTTAATGTTGTTGCAACTGCTCCATTTGCGTTCGTATACTTACCAAAATCAGTCACAGTGAGTGAGCCTTCAATATGATTACCAAAATATGCGCGACCTGTTTCACTAAGTGGGGCATTTGGTCCAACATCAATTGGTTTTCCTTTTTGGAATTCAATTTCTGTTCCGTAATAAATCGTGGGGATACCTCTAAAAGTAAACATCAGACTTAAATTTTCCGCCCATACACTTTGTGGTTCGGCAAAGCGTTGTCCTTCAGGAGCGCCATCTGGTGCATAGTCATGCGAATCAACATACATTACATTCCATGTTGCATCAGCATAAGTATAATCATTCCCGACTGCGACATTAAAGGCGTCATTAGCGTTCTTAAAGTTCCAGTGCATCGGGAAATCAATAACATTCATGTAACTTTTCTTTGAGTAATCAACTTGACGATAATTATTACCATCTAGCAGATGGTTGTTACTGCTAGGTTGTGTTGCTGGATTAGCGTTATCTTGCCAGTGCTGATATGTACTTGCTTCCCGCTCTTCTCGTGTTGCCCACGGATAACTTTTACTTTCTTTCCAGGTGTAGAACGGTGTGCTAATTGCGGGGTTACCATTATTCCATACTTGGCGATAACGAGTGGCGACTTCCCCAAACATAAAGAAGTCATCACCCCCTCTATTTTGAAAAGCAGGATTAAAAACATTATTAAAGGTTAAGCGTGAAATATGTTTAACAGTATCAACTCTAAAAGCATCAACTCCCATATCAATATAGCGATTATAAGCATTGATTAAGTAGTCACTAACATAAGGATTTTCAGTGTTTAAATCAACGCAGTCTCCAGCAATTTGTCCGGTTTGCACATTATAATCTTCCCAACCAAGACTTTTTTCATGGTGATAAATATGGCGGAAGTCATTAGCGTCTTCCTTCATTGCATTAATACGCCTACTATATTGTCTACCACCATCAAGTGCGTCGTAGTCACTACCAAGTAAATTATGCGGGTCAGTTTTAATTAAGTTACTAACGGTGTCAGCTTTTGTGTAATCTTTTTTAAATAGTGGGAAGATGTTTTTCTCTCCAAAGTTCCCACTGTGGTTAAAGACAACATCTTGGATGATTTTCATCCCGCGTGCATGTGTTTCATTAATTAAAGTTTGATAAGTTGCGTTTGGACTTTCTAAGCGCGGATCAACTTGAGTAAAGTCAAGAGCGTGATAACCGTGATAATCATAGCCCGAAGCATTTTCGACAATTGGTGTAATCCAAATTGCACTAAAACCAAGGGCTTTAATGTAATCAAGTTTTTGAATTAAGCCTTTAAAGTCTCCGCGCCACGCTGGATCACTAGCTAAATTCCCTGCTTTAGCATCATCCCAACAGTGAACATTATTAGATGTGTCACCATCATAAAATCTTGTTGTCATCAAGAAGTAAATTGTTTCTTCTCTAAAATCACTTTTACCACTTGTTACTTTTGGTTTAAAGTCAGTGAGTACTCCGTTTTCTAAATACCATTCGCCATTAGTGAAAAAGTACTCAGCACTTTCACTACCATCAATTGTGAATTTAGCTTTAATACTTGAAATCTTATTAAAGCCAAAGCGGTACCATCCCTCTTTTTCAGCAGTCATATTTATGGCATTTGGTGTACTTATTCCGCTTGGGACACTGTCATAATACTTAATTTTAGGTACACTGTGTGGTGACTTAACATGGATTACTAATTTACCAGTATCAGTGTATTCTGGTTCGGTAATGGTATCGGGGTCACTTGTGTACCATTTACCACCCGTGCCTTGCCCGACCCACCAGTATTCGCCAGTAGTGCGTGATAAATCACTAGTTTGTGGTTGCCCACCATTATTAAATATTAAGTTAATAGCAGTTAATTCGGGCCACGATTTAGTGTACCAATCACTTCCTTCATCTTTTATCATCTTTTCACCAGGCCAACTTGGTGTAGTAATAATAGCGGGCTGCGGATTCCAATAATAAATGTGCGGATTAGTGTAGTCACCGCGATAATGAACAGTAATCCCTGTTTGTGCATTTGTTTCCACTATTTTAGTGGAAGTACTTGGCACATTACTAAAAAGGACACTAATAACAAACAAAGATAACAATCGTTTTTTCATAAGTGTTTCTCCAACGCTAACTTCATTATAACAAAGTATGACATTATTATTTTGGTAAGTTGAAAATAATGTTTTGTTACACAAAAAACTTATTATTTATATATTTTGAATAGTTTCATGTTATTATCTTAATTACTGGAGATTTTTACTATGAAACAACGTCACAAAATAACAATCCTAACTTTGTTAGCCTTACCACTTATTCTTGGTTTTACTAAATGGGAAAAAAGAGAAAAAGATCCGTTTATTACAGCACGGGCTATGCCTTTTGTGTATCCGTCTTTAAATGGTGAACCAAAATTTTCTAGTCAATTCCATTTTAATCATATTAATCGCGGCACTGTACTTAATAACTATCGTGGTGCAGGAGTCACAGTAGCAATTATTGACTCAGGACTAAATACAACACATGAAGATTTTTTAGATGGCGCTACTACGAATATTTCTAATAAATCAGCGTATGTTGAAGAAACAGGAACTTATTATTCAAATATACAAATTCAATCTGTAGAAGAGCATGGACGAAGTATCATTGAAGATACTCATCCCGAAGCTGCGGGGCACGGCACGAATGTCGCTAGTACAGTTGGTGCGATGGTTAATGGTGTTGGAACAGCGGGTATTTCAGCAAATGTAACACTCTTGGTGTTAAAGACAAATTATATGTTTACTGAAATTAATGCGGCAATTTATTACGCTGCTGATAATGGTGCCGATATTATTAATATGTCACTAGGCGCATATGAAGAATCATTCATTGATGGCCACGGGAAACAACAAACTGGGATCGAAGGTGCTTCTACCTACTTCCAAACAGCGATTAATTATGCTTACAATAAAGGTGTAACAGTAATTGCGGCAGCGGGAAATGAAAAGACTGATCATTATTCTTATCCTGCGAGTAATAATAATGTTATTGGTGTTGGTGCACTTGGTCGTAATACATCAACAACCATCGCTTCTTATTCAAACTTTGGCTTACATAATGTTGATATAGTTAGTCCAGGAAGTGTTTACGTCGCTGATATTGGTGGCGTTAGTGCTTACACGGAAACACAAGGCACATCATTTGCAGCCCCAATTGTGGCAAGTGCAGCGGCTATTTACAAGGGAAAATATCCGACTGCGACTCCTGCTAAAATTGAACAAAGATTAAAAGAAACGGCCTATGACCTAGGTGCAGCGGGACCAGATGCTACTTTTGGTTACGGTCGTCTTGATTTAAGTGCCTTACTTGTTGATGAAGTACCAGTTACTGGTGTTGAAATTAATCCAACAAGTTTAACACTTAGAGTTGGTGACACTAGTCAGGTAAGTGCAACAATTCTTCCTGAAAACGCTAGTAATAAAAACCATATCTTTATTAGTGAAAATGATGCTATTGCAACCGTTAACGAAGATACTGGAGTAGTAACCGCTCATAGTGTAGGAACAACAAGAATTGGTGTACTTACTGATGACTTATTCAAAGCTTACACTGATGTTACTGTTGTTGCTGCTGGGACACCGCTAGAAATAACAGGTCTAGATATTGTCGATACAACAATTAATTTAGGAGTTGGTGCGACTAAAACACTAGATATTAATTTAACTCCAAACAATGCAAATTATAATGACTTAAATTTTGTTAGTAATAATGAAAGCGTTGCAACTATAAGTAGTGCTGGTGTTGTCACCGCCCTTAAAAGCGGAATCGCTACGATTACCGCTAGTGCTAAAGTTGGAACAAAGAGTGATACTGTTACTATTAATGTTTTAAATGTAACCAATGCGACAGAAACTTATTATTTTAAAGATCAATATTGGGGCGCTACTCCCGCTAATTGGACAAGTGTTAAAGATGCTTTTGGTTATGATACAAATCGTGTACAAGTAACTAAAGGCGCTAGTGGAGCAAGCGCGACATCACCAAAAAGCTTTACAAATATTCAGGGTATTACTTTTGGAGTGTCGTCTAACGCTAGCAAAGGCGCAGGTACTGTTAAAGTGTATTTAAAAGAAACAGCTACTTCCACTACAAAAACAGAAGTAGGTAGTTTTACGATAAGTAGTACTGGCGGAACAACTAGGCGTGAAAGTCCAACTATTGTCCCAAGTATAAATAATAGCGGTTTTATTCAATTCGAAGTGATTTGTTCGACAAATAGCGTGTATATTCATGATATTAAGATTGATTATCAAGAAGTAGTACCTGATCCAGTCGCTGTCACTGGTGTGACGATTAATCCAAAAACATTGTCATTAACTGTTGGCGAAAATAGTCAAGCAACATTTACGATTGCACCAAGTAATGCTACGAATAAAGAAGTAACATTTTCAAGCTTAAACACTAGTGTTGCTACTGTTACGAGTGATGGTCTAATAACTGCTGTAAGCGAAGGGAGTACGACAATTCGCGTTACTACTACAGATGGTAATAAGACTGATGACTTAAGTTTAACAGTTTCACCAGCACCAGTTTATGAACCATATTTAAATGTTGATTTTAGTGCCTTCAAAAAGAATTATATTTTCGGTGAAGCTTTAGCGCTTAGTTCAATTATGGCAGAACATCGCGCAAGTAATGGCACGATTACAAACTTAACAGGTACAGATTTAACACTTGTTAGTGGTTCCACTAAAGAATTAGGTGTTGTGCCACTTAACTTTAGTTATGATGGCCTTACTGCAAGTGTTAATATAACTGTGACTAATGTCGGAAGTTATACTGGAGCCGTTGCAAAAGATCCGCTAACAATTAAAGGTGATTCATTTGCTCCAGCAATTTCAACAACAACGGGCATAAATTATAGTAGTTTATCAGCATCCGGTTATACTTTTGCTGGTGTTGGATTACGTAATTTAGATTCGTATATTATGGTCTACACTAGTGGTCACTTCCGCAATGTTTCAGCACTTGAAACGATTAAATCACTTAAATTAGACTATAAAACTGGTGGAAGTAGTGCTTCAGTACAAGTTTTTAGATTTGGTACAACTGAAATCACAATTGCAAGTGGTGCAGCACACACGACTTTAACTTCATCAGCTGGAGGCACAAGCGCAACGGTAAACGCTCCAGCGGGTACAACACACTTTAGAATTGATGTAAGTAGCAAAAACTTACAAGCAAATATAACGATTACCTTTGAATCAGGTAGTACATACACATTTACAGCTGCAGAACAAGCAGCGGCATACGAAGATTATTTCATGGCTGTAACTCACGAAGAGTGTCTTGTCACTGATGTAAAACTTACAACATGGAATCATTTAAAAACTGAATTTGATGCGATGCTACCTGAAGCTCAAAATTTAATTAGAACGACCGCTAGCGTGGAGTTTAATGCTCGTTATAACATTATTGTTGCAGGTTATGGGTACACTAATTTCTTAGTTAGTGGTGGTACGGGACTAGGTCGCGATCTTAAAAATTTCGAAAACAAGCTACCAATTCTAATAATGGGATTAGGATTACCATTATCAGTTTGTTTTTATATTGCACTTAAAAAAAGAAAAAAACCATTATAATTTAAGTAAGGTTATGAGAAAAAGAAATTCTATAAAATTATTACCTATTTTAGCGTCACTACTTATTAGTGGTTGTCGAACTGAGTTAAGTAGTAGCGAAAAAAGTATAAGCGAAGGAACAAGCATTAGTTCTGAAATTGTTTCAAGTGAAACTACAAGTGTGACGACTTCTAACGAAGAAGTAAGCGCAACTTCAGAAAAGTCGTCTAGTGAAAACGGCGAAGAATCGTCAATTACGACGAGTAGCGAAGACTCTTCAAGCATCGCAAGTAGTGAAGAATCTTCTGTTTCTGTAAGCAGCGAACCAGGAGTGCCCTATAATGTTACATTTGTTACAAATTGTGAAACAATGCTTGACGCAATCTACACCGATGTAATTTATGATATGCCTCTTATTTTTAGAGAAGGCTACACTCTTGCAGGATGGTACTTAGAAGCAACATTTATTAATATCGTCAGTTTTCCTTATTATGTGACTAGTGATGTGACATTGTACGCTAAATGGACCGAAGGTGAAACAGCACACTTTACCTTTGAATTACATCCTAATAATAATGGTTATATTGTTACATCTTACGGTGGTAATGCGATTAATGTTGTTGTGCCCACAACTTATAATGATAAACCTATCGTGGCACTAGGTGAAAAGCTTTTCTATCAAAATGGTAGTATTAAGTCTGTCGTTTTACCTGCCACATTAACTTATATTGGGATGCAAGCTTTTAAAGATGCAGTTAGTTTAGAAAGTATTGTTATTCCAAGCAATGTTACTGAGTTAGCAACGGATGCTTTTGCTGGAACAATAAGCCTAGCGCAAGTAACACTTTCGAGCAAATTAAAAATTATTGGGAATAACGCTTTTGAAAATAGCGCTTTTGCAGAAGTGACTATTCCTAGTTTAGTTACTGAAATTAGTTCACGTGCTTTTGCTGGTAACACTAATTTACTAAGTGTTAATTTAATATCAACCACACCACCATTACGTTTCGCTAATTCATTTGAAGGCACTGTTTCGACGATGAAATATTATGTGCCTTCCTCAGCATATAACTCATATATAAATAGCCCTTATTGGCAAGCATATTCCGCACAAATTGTGGTTAAATAAATAGAAAGGTCTAAAAATAAATAGGTAAAAAAGTATGAAAAAGAAAGCAATTACACTTGTAGTACTATTAGCAATGTTAGTGGGCTGTTCGCGTAATGAATCAAGTAGCGCACCTTCTGTAAGCAGTGAAGGAGAAGTGTCCACTAGTGAAGTTAATAGTGAAACGACAAGTGAAGAATCAAGTGTTGCGAGTAGCGAAGAGCTGCCAAGTAGTGAGGAACTTTCAAGCGAAGAACCTTCGAGTGAAGAACCGCCTAGTAGCAGTGAAAACCCGACTAATTATCCTGATACACCAGCGGGAATTGAAGTCCCCCAAAGTGTGTTTGAATATTACGCAAGTGTAGACTTTAATAAAACAGGCAACAATTTAAAACTAGAACTATATAACAAAATTAAAGGGCATGTAAGTACAAGTTATAGCGGATTAAACATAACAATGGCTACTACTGATCGTAACTGGGACTTATCACCGGACCCTAATGATAGTAATCCATATATGGTGCTAATTTACGCTAGTTATAATGATACTAATCCTAAAAAATATTCTACCCGTAATGATGTATGGGATAAAGAACATATTTGGGCGAAGTCTCACGGTAACTTTGGTGATACCCCACCAGCGGGAAGTGACATGCATCACTTACGCGCTAGTGATAAGAGCAATAATCGTAGCCGTGGTAAATTAGACTTTGGTAAGGCAAATAGTGTTAAATCTACGATTAATGATTATGATGGTAAGCCTTCTGGTAAAACGGGAACGCAAACCGGGAAAAGTGGAACCGTTTATGAACCACTACCACAATATCGCGGTGATGTTGCGCGTGCGATGTTTTATATGGCAACACGTTACCATAATGATACGCAAACGCAATTAACACTTGTCGATAATACAACAAGTAGTTCAACTGGAGCAGGTAAATTTGGCATTTTATCTACTCTTTTAGAATGGCACTTACAAGACCCAGTTGATGAATTTGAATTTAGGAGAAACGGATTAGTGCAAGGTTATCAAAACAACCGTAATCCGTATATTGACTTCCCATCTTTAGCGCATGATGTATTCGGTTAATAAAGAAAATTATAGCAAAAAAACACAAATAAAATACACACATAAAATGTGTGTTATTTTAACCGCACAATTATCTGCATTAACATTTAGGAACAAATAGTTGTATAATTAAAAAATGAGTAAAGTCAGGGAAAGAGCAAATCTGTTTATATACTTTTTGGCCACAATTCTAATTGTGGGCTTAACTTTCTTCTTTTTAGAACAGTCAATAATTACGGATGTTACTCCTGGATATTACTTTGATCCGCTAACACTTTCTAATCAAATGATGGTAACAGGAATCATTGTAACACTCGTTAGTATTTTTTCTTTTTTCGTTATCCGTAAGATTCGTCTTAGTGT
>DBRT01000014.1:6301-31794 GCA_002306335.1 Caryophanales bacterium UBA1361 | reverse complement strand
TGGTGCCCCCTGCCAGAATCGAACTAGCGACTGATCCTTACCATGGATCTGTTATGCCATTTAACTAAGGGGGCGTCGAATTGAATTATAGTACATAACGCTAAATATTACAATAAATGTAATACATTTAATGAATGAATAGCCTCTTTTTGCATAAAGAAAACGGCGAGAATGACTCACCGTTTAATTAGTGCATTAATTATTTCTAATAAATATCCGCACAAAGTTTGCGGGTAGCGCGATTAGTGTTACCCCAAATATAGCACGATAAATTACGATTATCGATAAATGGGTTACGAATCTTTTGATATTGTTCAATCCCTTTTTGCCGTTGACCGTCGCGTTCAATAGTCGGAGCCCATTCTTGGTCCCAGCGAATCATATCAGCAATTTGGAAGTTTTCACTAATGCTACAATGATCTGGGTACATTAGTACCATATATAATTGCGCTCTAGCAATTTCACCACGAACAATTGGCGTTGGTGAGTAGCCGTAGTGCACAATCGCGTCCACGAGCTGTCCAGCGGTATTGCGTGATAAGTATGGGAACCAACGCTCTGGATCTTCGGCGTAATTCCATTCAATAAAAGAGTGATTGCTCTTATGTTCATTTAAAGCAGCATCACAGGCGAATAAATTAGCGATGTCACTTGAAATATTTTTAGTATTACCACTAGCGCGTAAACTATCAACACCATCTGCTAGTTTGGATTGCGGGAAAACGTGCTCACGATTCCATTTACCGTAGTTATACCCAGCGTGCGGATGACTACGTAAGTCATACACTGATAATACATTACCTGTTTTATTTGGATCAGCGTCCATTACTTTTATTGCGTCATAAGCAACATTGTATGTAACTCTATTATCTAAAACACCTGGCACATAAAACTTCGACCACATGTAATCGGCAAGTGCTTGACGAAGCTCTTCACCGCGGAGTGTAAAGTCAATCGTGTTCCAAAAATTACCAGTGTAAGCAGGTAGTGGTCTAAAATTCCAATTTTCAGCTGGTTTTAATACTGGTTCAGGTTCAACCCATTCAGAAGACACCTCAACACTTGATTCTTCAACACTCGTAACTTCTTCAGTTGTAGATGTTTCACTGACGATACTTGGTGTATCACTAATGTCACTAACGCTTGGAATTTCACTCTCAGGTACTTCAATACTCTGTGATGTAGGTGGTTCACACGACGCTAAAAGCGTAACTCCGATCAGCGCTAATAATAATCGACGTATTTTCATAATTAAAAGACCTCTTTTCTTATGTGATTTAATTATAACAAAGAGGCCTTTTTTTGTAAATTAAAGTTAGGCAAAGGGCGAAATACTAACTTCGTTATTTGTTACCGTTAAGCGATAAGTAATACTGCTATCGATATTGCCCTGAACAATTTGTTCAGCGATAAATGTTTCTAAACTCTTTTGGATAAAGCGTTTTAATGGTCGCGCCCCAAATTCTGGAGCGTAAGCATTATCAAGCACAAAGTCGACAATCTTTTCGTCATATATTAACTTGAAGTTATTTTTGGCAACATGAGCCATTAGTTCATCAAGCATCTTGCGCGTGATTTGTCGTTGTGTGTCTTTACTAAGCGGTAAGAAATACACAATTTCATCAATCCGATTTAAGAATTCGGGTTTAAAAGTCGCTTTCACTAAGTCATCAATCTTTGATGTTTGATTTTTAAGGAAGAATTCACTACCTAAGTTACTCGTCATAATAATGACAGTATTTTTAAAGTTTACAACCCTTCCTTGAGAATCAGTTAAGCGGCCATCATCTAGTAGTTGTAAGAGTAAATTAAAGACTTCAGGATGCGCCTTTTCGATTTCATCAAATAATATAATTGAATAAGGACTACGCCGCACTGCTTCGGTTAATTGCCCGCCCTCATCATAACCAACGTATCCCGGTGGGGCACCAATAAGACGCGAGACACTAAATTTTTCCATATATTCACTCATATCAATCCGGACAATATGGCGTTCGTCGTCAAAAAGAGCGTAGGCTAAGCTTTTGGCTACTTCGGTCTTACCAACCCCTGTTGGGCCTAGGAATAAGAAACTACCAATTGGGCGATTTGGGTTATTAAGTCCTGCGCGTTGCCGTAAAATGGCATCACTAACAAGCCGCAGGGCTACATCTTGCCCTAATACGCGTTTTTTTAGTTCATCATAAAGCGATAAAATCTTTTCTTTTTGGCTTTCCATAATTCGTTTTAACGGAATCCCTGTTGCGCGTGAGACGACCGCAGCAATTTCATTTTCCGTTACTGTTTCTTTTAATACTTTATTATCTTTAGTTTCTTTTGTTAAAGTTTCGATCTTTGCTTCAAGTTCAGGAATTACTTTATATTGTAATGTTGAAGCTTCTTCGTAATTACCGCTATTAAAGGCCACACTTAAGTTAAAGCGTGATTGCTCTAATTCTTTTTTAGCCTTACCAAGCACATTAAGTTCATCTAATTCATGTTGCCATTCTTTACTAAAGGCTTCATCTTCTTTTTTAAGATTTTCCAGTTCTTCATTTACTTTTTGTAAACGAACTTTACTTAAGTCATCATTTTCTTTACTAAGTGCAACTCGTTCAATTTCAAGTTGCCGCATCTTCCGGCGAATTTCATCGAGTTCGGCGGGTAAACTTTCAACTTCAACACGAATTAATGCACAAGCTTCGTCCACTAAGTCAAGCGCCTTGTCGGGTAAAAAGCGTTCGGTAATATAACGGTCACTAAGTACTGCTGCACTCACAAGTGCATTATCGCTTATCTTAACGCCGTGATGGGCTTCGTAACGCGCTTTTAGTCCGCGTAATATCGAAATTGTATCTTCAAGCGTCGGTTCTTGGACAATAAGCGGTTGGAATCTTCTTTCAAGCGCTCGGTCTTTTTCAATGTAAGTGCGATATTCGTCAAGTGTCGTCGCCCCAATCGTATGAATTTCACCGCGCGCTAACATTGGTTTAAGCATATTACCAGCGTCAATGGCTCCTTCGGCTTTACCAGCGCCGACGATTAAATGAATCTCATCAATAAATAAAATGATTTGATGATTACTTTCTTTAATTTTCTTTAAAATGGCTTTGAGCCGCTCTTCAAATTCACCGCGGAACTTCGCACCAGCCACTAGTGCGCCCATATCTAATTCATAGATTCTTTTATCTGCTAAATTCTTTGGCACATCACCAGCAACGATTCGTTGCGCTAGTCCTTCAATAATAGCGGTCTTACCGACCCCTGGTTCACCAAGTAAAATAACATTATTTTTTTGCTTTCTCGCTAAAATTTCAATAATGCGTCTAATTTCACTATCACGCCCAATTACTGGGTCACTTTTATTTAGTTTAGCGTCTTCATCTAAAAAGCGTCCAAACTTCTCTAAGATTTTTTCATCTTGTTCATAATTTGGAAAAGGATTAAAATTCATAATATAACACCTCCTTAGCACTTTAAATGTCTGAGTGCTAAGTCTATTATATACTAAAATTGGCACTTGTCAACACCGAGTGCCATTTTTTGTAATATTTTTAATATTATTAGTCTAAATTAAGTTTACTTGCTTTTAAAATGCGCATTATCTTATCATCATTTGGACGGAAAATAACATACTGTGTCGCATAACGAATAGCATCAACATAATTACCTTTTGTATAATGATTAATAATTAGTGGTCTAATCGTATCAAATGCTATTTCACTAGGATACGGTTTAAATTTTGAATACGCAAAAAGTTTTTTAATTTGTGCCCGGCTTAATTCGTATGGGGCATCTTTTTTCAAGGCAGTTAATACACTTGTAATTTCTTCATTAAAACGTGCTGGTGTTTCACCATCTTGATACACGATTGCTTGGTAATAAAAGGCATAAGCTTCGGCGAACTTACCATCAAGATAAAGCGCATATCCTGCATAACGCAATGCTGCACTAATGTTTGGGGCACTATAAGTAATTTGCAAGTACCACATTGAAAGCCGTAATAAATCTTGAGCGCGACCATCATACTTTAAACCTTCAAGGATTTTAAGAATTGGTTTAGGATTAAACGGATTCCATTGATGAGCTTTTGAATACATCACAAATGCTTTCGTGTAATCGGCCATTGCTTCGTAAATCAAGCCTTGCGTATAATAAATACGGTAAAAAGGGAATGTCACCAAAATATCTTCAACATTTGAATTAGCCATCTTCGTGTATAACGCTTTTTCGTATTCAAGCGTAAAGTTATAAAGTGGTTTGCGTGTCGCTTTATCATCAATCTTCCGCGCATGTGCGTCGGTGTACTTAAGCAAAGCATTACCAATTTCATTACGCCGTGATAGCGCAATTTTTTCTTCACTCATTAAATATAAACATACAGGGACAAGTACTTCAGGGTTAACACGAATTTCATTAAAAATCGTTTTTGTGTCTTTACCTAAAAAAGTCGCCGCTAATACTAAAATCTCCGCTTCAGTTTTATCTTTGGTGAAGTTTTCAATAATATAATTAAAAATATTATGACGATCAAGATCGTTATCACCAGTTAAGTTAATCCCTAAGTTAAATTTACTGTTTGTTCCCATAACTCAATGTTAACAAAAAAGTGGCATTGTCGCCACTTTTAACACTTTAATTCGTGCAATTCTTTATTAAAGTTGTAAAAACTTAATAAAGGCGTCTTGTCCAGCTTCATCATTTTTAAAGCATGCGGTATTTTGTAAAATGTTTTCACAGACATTAGTCATATAATCACGCGCATACTTTTCAAATTCAGTTGGTTTAATTTTACTGAGCATTAATTCTTTAATAAAAGTAGCGTGTTTAGCAATACTTGGGTGTTCACTAATCATTTCGGCACCAGTAACACCTTTTTTATATAATTCTTCAATTAAACCAAATTCATTCTTTAGTCGCGCTGGTAAAATAAAGGTTCCCATTTGTTCAATTAGGCCAATCCCTTCTTTTTTAATGTTATGGTATTCGGGATGAGCGTGGAATATACCGGTTGGATACTTCTCATCAGTGCGATTATTACGTAAAATTAAGTACATAATGTATTTATGTTTTTCTTTAACAACAATTGGTGTGACCGCGGCGTGGCGTTCACCGCTAGTTGCGGGAATAATCCCTAATTCTTCATTCGTGTATTCTAACCAATTACCAGTAATTTCCGCGGCTTTTGCTAAAAGAAGGCTCTTTGTTCTTGATTCTAATTTAATGACATTACTATCCCATTCAAGAATGCTAATCTTAAGTTTACGGTCATGTTTATGTTTTAAGACAAACCGATCTTTTGCACTAAACATTGGCATCACTTTCGCGCCACCTTGGAAGTGTTCATGATTAAGAATTGAACCACCAACAATCGGAATATCACTATTACTACCAATAAATAAATCCGGGAATTGATCGACAAAAGCCACGAGTTTTGAAAAGATACGTGGGGTAATTGTCATCGGATTATGATCTTTACTAATAACGATGATATGGTCTTTATAATACACAAATGGTGAAAATTGTAAGTACCATTCTTCTTTATCTAAAGTAAGTGGCACTGCTCTTAAATTTTGCCGTGGTGGGGTTGACTCATTACCACCAAAGCCAACATTTTCTAAACAAAGCGGACAACTTGGATACTTATCATCTTGTTTTTCTTTTAATAATTTTGCTGTTTCTTTATTATCTATTTCTGGTTTTGCTAAGTTAATCGTCATTTCAAAATATTTATCACTTAACTCTGCTCTCCAGCGAATATTTTCCGCCACTTTAGCTTCTTGAATATAGTTATTAGCGATACTTAAATCATATAAATACTTAATTGCTTTATTACTATCTTTCTTATGAATTTCCGCAAAGCGTTGACTAACAACACTCGGGATTGGTGTCATCATCCCTAACACATCAATAATTACTTCTTCAGGGTCTGCAAAACTTAAATGTGCTGGTAATCCTTTTGTTTCAATTAAATGTTGCATTTCATCAATTAACATTTGTGGGTTATTCATACTTTGAATTTCACTAACATTAATGACACCTTTAAATGGTTTTTTTAGACCAAATTTATTTAAGAGTACATTGCGGTAATAATTGATATCTTCGCTATTAAGAGCGAGTTTAAGTTCCGCATACGCTAAGAGTTTTTCCACTAAAATTTCTACCATAGTAAATACCTCGATTCCTTCCTATTATCGCAAATATTAATCTTTTTTGGTAATGAAGTATAAGACGCTCGTAAAGTCACGCGTCATTCTTGTTGTCGATGAGAACCCACTTGCCGTCCATTCAGGATAAAGCGTTAGTGCCCCAGCGCGCAATGCTTTTCCGCTTACAGTGTAGCGTTCTATTACTTCGACTTTCACTAATTCTTCTGCACTACTTCGTTTATCAAGATACTTGATAACTGCCCCGTCATGCTTAATAAACTTTGGTAATACCATATTAAGCAGTGAACCAAAAGTTGAGATATCTGTACTTTGCGGCAAGGCAAATACTTCGTAAGTTAAGTCTTCCTTCACGGGAATAGACGGAAACTTTAAAACTTCCGGCATCGGTGAATGAATGCCGCTACTAATTAAGAGGAGTGCATTATCGCTAGCTTCACTTAGTAGTGCGTACGCCTTTTTATCTTTAGCGCTACTAAGTGTTAACTCGTAATACTTCCCGTCCATAATAACACTGCGGAATGCTTTAGCAATTTCGTTATATGCTTTAATTTCTTTTTTGTCTTTTGGCGTTAAATTATTCACATCTAATTCATAGCCAAAACCACCAGACATAAAGGCATTATTAAAGCGTGTTTGCAGTGGTAAATCACGTAGTAACTGATGATTAGGGGCAGCACTAACATGCCCAGACATGACACTAAGCGGATAAGCTTTCGCGAGATTGGTATGCATTCTAATCCGTTCATAAGCATCACTACAGTCACTCACCCAAATTTGATCAAAGAACGATAAAATTCCTAAATCAAAACGATTACCGCCACTTGCACAACCTTCCCATAAAATCGTTGGAAATTCTTTGGTTAACCGCTGCATAATCGCATATAAGCCAAGCGTATAATCATAAAAGAATGTGCCATATTCACCCGATGGTGAATAGTAATCACTTAAGTTACGATTATAATCCCACTTAACATATTTGATATCGGCACTCTTTAATACTTTACTCACATTTTCGACAATATAGTCTTGGACTTCTTTGAGCGTTAAATTAAGGGAATACTGATGGCGTCCAGTACTAGGTTTAACACCAGGAATTTTAACAACCCATTCAGGGTGTTCGGTAAATATCGGGTGATCAGCACTAACCATTTCTGGTTCAAACCATAAACCAAAGGACATTCCTAATTTCGTTGCGTAGTCACTTAGGCCTTTTAAGCCGCGTGGTAACTTCTTCTTATTTACTTCGTAATTACCTAATCCGCCAAAGTCATCATCACGATTGATAAACCATCCGTCATCTAAAACCATTAGTTCAATCCCTAATTTACTTGCTTCACGCATTAGTTTTTTAATTTTTGCTTCATCAAATGTAAGATAAGTTGCTTCCCAGTTATTAAGTAAGATTGGACGCGGTTTCCGCGCATATTCATAACGCACGACATGGTCTATAACAAAGCGATGGAAGTTTTGACTAAGGCCATTTTCGCCTTTATCACTAAATGTAAGGGCGGCAAACGGGGTAATAAAAGGCTTTCCATCAAGTTCTTTACTAAATGTTTCATCATTTATGCC
Organism: Caryophanales bacterium UBA1361; assembly: GCA_002306335.1. Classification (GTDB taxonomy): domain Bacteria; phylum Bacillota_I; class Bacilli_A; order RFN20; family CAG-826; genus UBA1361. The sequence continues at coordinate 24,073 of DBRT01000014.1, read as the reverse complement.
GTGCTGAAGCCTGACCCTATTATCGAAAGTTAATTCTACCGAAGCTTTAAATGGTCCGCTATAAATTAAATTAACACCATAACCTATCCCTTTATGTAAATCAGTTTTCTCGTTCAAAAGTAAAATAAACGGATTATGACGATTGCTACTTGGGCCAACACTTGTCGCCACTTCAAAGAGACCAGGCACTAACTTATTACGCGAAGCATGGACTTCATTTGCCCATGTGCCATAAGTTGAAAACACATCAAAATGATCATTATTTAAATCCAAGTTTAAACTTGCTGCTTTTGTTAATTTACCTTTTCCGCTAAGGACAACAAGACGCCGAGCGATCACATTAGCGCGCTTAAAAATTAAGTAATCTAATTGTACTTTTACTTTACTAATGTTGTCTTCAAGGATGACATAAAAGTATTCATCATAGCCATGCGGAATTGGTAAATCATTTACTAAAAGTACTTCTCTTCCGGCAAAACCGTGCTTTTTTACGACAAAATCACTCGCAAATCCTAGTTCATGTTCAAGTAAAATACTTGGTCGCCGGTAATCACCTTTGCCAATCGTCCCTAATTCTAAATTAACAAAATCTAAGGAATAAGTGTCATGCGGTTCTCCGCTATAAACAGTTGTCGTCCCTTGCATATTAGTTTGTTTATTAACTAAAATGCTTAAATCTTCATTTAGCGCTAACTTTGCGCCATAGTAAAGGTTTTCTAAATGGCCATATTTATTAATGGCAAGCACATATGATGTGTCATTTGTTTTAAGGTGTATATATTTGTATTCCATAGATTAATTTTAACATACATACGCTATTTTTAATATTTACTAAGTAATTATCATTTAATGTTAAAATATAAATGTATGAAACACGCACTGAACTATAATTGGTCATTCATCCCAAAATTTAATGATGAATATATTAAGTCTATCCCGCAAGGGGTAATAAGTGTTGACCTCCCGCATAATATGGTCGACTTTCCTTTTAATTACTTTGATGAAAAGGATTTTGATAGTGTTGGTACTTACTTCCGTGAAATCGTTTTTAGCAAGGTACTTGAAAGTGATAAATTTGTCTTACGCTTCGGTGGCGTAAATAATTCTTTTACATTATATGTAAATTCGCAATTGGTCGGTACATTTACTAGACCATATATGGAAGAAAATATTGATATTACGAAATATGTTGTCGAGGGCAATAATTTAATTGTTGTATGTGTTAACGGCAGTGAAAAAGTTAACGCTCCACCATTTGGTAATACCGTTGACTACTTCCCCTTTAGCGGAATTTACCGTGAAGTAACACTTTTTGTATATAACGCATTAGATATTATTGATGTAAAAGTTACCGCTAATCATTTAGGGCAAATTGAAGTAAACCCCGATATTAGAAACATTAATAAGGTTGATTACTCTGTAAATTATGAAGTATACGAAGGCACAAAGCTTATCGCTAGTAGTATCGAGCATAATTTCACAGTCGAAAACCCCAAACTTTGGAGTGTTAATAATCCTAATTTATACAATTTAGTTACTACTATTACCGCTAATAAAGATGTTAAACAATATGTTAGTGTCTTTGGTTTTCGCAGTGCCGTATTTCTTAGTGACGGCTTCTTTCATAACGGTGAATACACGCCTTTAGTTGGACTTAATCGTCATGAAACTTACCCATATGTTGGCGCAGCAGCCACGAGTTTTCTACAATTTTATGATGTTGTAAAACTTAAAAACCTTGGTGTTAATTATGTGCGTTGCTCGCACTACCCACCAAGTAGAGCTTTTCTTGATGCCTGTGATTTTTTAGGACTTATGGTCATAAATGAAGTTCCAGGATGGCAGTATATAGGGGACGAAGCGTGGCGAAAGATTCATTTACAAAACATTGAAACGATGATTAATCGTGACTTTAATCGTCCAAGTATTATCGCGTGGTCCATTAGGATTAATGAAAGCGCTGACCACCCATTCTACGAAGAGTGTCATAAACTAGCAAAAGCACTTGACCCCGTTCGCGCTACAACAGGAACACGTAACTTTACTAATAGCGAACTTTTTGAAGACATCTACTCCTATAATGACTTTAGTCATGACGGCACGAATAAGGGATTATTAGCTAAGCGTAAAGTAACAAAAAGTAAAAAACCTTACATCGTTAGTGAAAATAATGGGCACATGTACCCCACTAAACCATTTGATAACCCGCTTATTTTAGAAAGTCATACAAAACGCCATTTAGCGGTGCTTGATAGTTTCTTTGGTGATAAAAATATTGTCGGTGTTTCCCCGTGGTGTATGCATGACTACTACACGCACCACGAATTTGGTAGTGGTGACAAAATTTGTTATCACGGTGTGTTAGATATATATCGTGAACCTAAACCCGCGGCGTATGTGTATACTTCTAACCTTACAAGTGACCCTGTTTTATTCCCGCTTTTTCGCGGTGATAACGGTGACTTACCAGAAAGTAAATTATATAAAACGATGGTGCTAAGTAACGCAAGTTACATTGATTTATACAAAGACGATGAAGTTGTAAAGCGCTACTACCCGCGGCGTGACTTATATAAACATTTACCGCATCCACCATTTATCATCGATACTTTTATTAGTGATAACTTTAAGTCAACAATTAAATTTTCAAAGCGTGATCGTAAAAAGATCGCAAAACTATTAAATTATGCCGCTCTCAATAATTTTAGTCGGCTCTTACTCTGGCAAAAGTTACAACTCGGGTGGTTAATTGTTAAGTATCGCCTTAAATGGGATAATCTTGTCGAATTATGGTTCCTTAATGTTGTCGGCTGGGGTGATAAGTCAAGCGGCTACACACTAGTGGGCTATAACGATGAAGATATCGAAATAATTAGAAAAAGAATCGAAAACACCACTACTACGACTTATGAAATCGAACTTTTAAAAGATGAATTAGTGAACACAGATACATTTGATACAACAATTGTTACAATCCGTAGTCTAAGTCCTTATCGTAATCATTATGACTTTAGTCTTGTTTCAGTTGTCGTTACTGGTCCCCTAAAGGTTTACGGGCCAGAAATCCAAAACTTACACGCTGGTGTACTTAATGTGTATGTCCGCTCCATTAACACGACGGGGCGTGGTACAATAACTATTGGTGTTGGCGGTACGATTAAAACCTTCAACGTCGAAATTAAATAGAAAGGAGGAGCAGTAATGGCCGAAAAAAATCTCGCACTTTTAATTGATGCCGAGAATATATCACCTGATTATATGTCAATTATTCGTGACGAAGCTAATAAATATGGCAATCTAACTTATAAGCGCATTTATGGCGATTGGGCAAGTAGCAATCTGACCAAATGGCGCAGTAAATGTATTGAATATAACTTAGAGCAAATTCAACAAGTCTCTTACGTCAGTGGTAAAAGCACTAGTGATTTTACACTCGTAATTGATGCAATGGACATTTTATATAGTGACCAAGTTGATGGCTTTGTCCTTGTCAGTAGTGATAGTGACTTTACAAGACTTGTTAGTCGCTTACGCCAAAACAATAAGTTTATTATTGGGATGGGTGAAAGCAAGACCCCCTTATCACTTGTAAATTCCGTCGACTTATTTATATATCTCGATAAAATTAAAAACATTCGCGACAAAAACGTTAAACCGAAAAAACGTGGCCGTCCCGCTGCTGATAAGAAAGAGGAAGAAAGCATCATTAGTCTTGATGACTTAATCGATGTTTTAACGAACATTATCAGTGAAACAAGTGACGAAAATGGTTGGGCATACTGGAGCAATACAAACAATACGCTTGTTCGTAAGTACCCCGGTTTTGACCCTCGTAACTACGGCTTTAAAGGTAAAGCTTTACAATTTTTCTTAGCAAACGGCTTTGAAAAACGCAATGAAGGCTTAGATGTCTTTATTCGCCCTAAAGCAAATAACGAACAGTAATTATTATTTGTAAAAGAAAAGCTCAGTGATACGTAATCACCGAGTTTTTTTTGTTAGTAAACTACAAATAATTCCTATTTTTTAAGATAAAGTTTCTTTCGTTTTGATGTTAAGAAATATAGAAACACCGCAACACTGAAAGAAAGTAAAATAACTAAAAGGACATTGTTATTTTGTGTAGTTGAATTTTCTGGCACTAAAGGCATTCCTGAAATCGGGGTGCCATCGCCATAAGGATCGCTTTCACCTAAATGTAATGCCCATGCGACGTAACGCGCTCTAACAGGACTAAAATTAATTCCGTTAACTACACCTGCATTTTTTAATTTTGCCAGTTCTTCGACTGTCATTTCATTAATAATTGCCCGCACTGTGGCGTATTTTGTTACACATTGACCGACTTCATCACTTGCCATTATTGTATTTGCAAACAAAATAGCCTTGTCTGTGTAACTAATAACTTCTGGTTCCACTAAGAAGTTTTTACCTGTCGTTGTATTTCTCCGCACTTTCGCAAAGAGACTCATCGTCCCGCCTTTTACATAGGTATAAGTGTTAAGTGGGTTAAAGCCAGGGTGCATGACATTTATTTTATTCGTTGCGGTAGCACTAGCGTGTAAAACGATATTATCGCTATCAAGAGTAGCATCTTGGACGCGAACATTTTCAAAGCGATAGAGCTTTTCATCAATACTTCCGTAACCCATGCCTACCGCACCATCAATAGTCAGTGGTGCTTCAGTTACACTAACAGTGAATGTTGTTGTTAGGCGCTCACCACCTGCATCGCGCCCAAAAGTATTAATTGTCACGACCGCATTTTCACAAAGGTCTTCGGCGACAACATACGGGCCATTTATCCGTAAACGTGTATCTTCCGTTGTTAACAAATAATCGTAGAACGCATTACTAGGTTCAATAGTGGGTTTATCAATTAAAAGGTGCACTCCACGCTTAATATCATAATGATCCTTAGCTTTAGTAACACTAGTAACATTTACCCAAGCAGCTGGTGGAACATCAGTGTAAGTTAATGAAATTTGTTTAATCCGGATTTCATTACCCGCATAATTTTCAAGGTTAAAATATCTAAATTTACTTAGCTCTTCAAATGTATATGTGGCACCTGAAAAAAATTCATTAGTCCGGAAAAAAAGAATCCTCATAGTTTGACCAACTTGTGTACGCATTTTACTCGTATAAGCTGCATCGGTGGCGGTGATAACAATTTTATTTATGAAATAATTATTAATTGTCGGTCGCGGGCTAATTAAAAACCCATTACCAAGCCAGTCACCTGAACCTTGTAAACTAATATAACCGCTGCCCTCACTAAAATAACGCGGTGCAAGTAAATACCGGCCAGAATAAAAGTTAATTTCAAAATTATCGTCAATTACTTTTGAACCTGCAAACTCACCATCCGTGTAACCTTGTTCACCTACATTCCAAGTGACAGTAAATTCAGCGGCCTCAGCTTTTTGTGGGCTACGTGCCACTTGTGTTTTAGTAACACTAACACCAAAAAGAAAAGTAAAAAGTACAAAATAACTAACAATTTATGGTGAAAGATTGAATTTTTAACAAAAAAGCCCAAGTCTTGATAACTTGGACTTTTCGGTAATTCTAATTAACGCTTATGCTTCAACGACTTGTTCTTCCGCTGCGGTTTCACGCCGTTCGTCGATTTCTTTGACCATTTGGTCGTACATCTTTTCATCAATTGGGTATTTACGACTGACAAGGAGATAGGCAAGTGTTTGACAAATAAGTGGTAAAAGTGCCATCCCTAAGATTAACACAAAGCGTGCTCTGCCTAAATTTGCGCCGTCAATTGCGGCTTGGGCGAGGTCTTGCACTTCTTCAGTGATAAGTCGCCGTGCGTCTCCTTCTGGTAACCCGCCTAAGACTTCGTAATCACTAATTTTATTAGTAATATCGTAAACACCGCCGACAGTGAGTGTTAAAAACACAACAATAACGGTGATTGCGTTACTAATCTTCGCGGCAAAAGGACGCGCGGCAAAGACAACACCTTCTTTCCGTTCGCCAAATTTCCATTCATTATATTCAACCGTATTTGTAATTTGCACGAGCAGTGTAAGATAAAACACACCGTTTGGCGTAAAAATAATGAGCGCTAAAACAGGTAAGATCCATTGGTAGATGCTATTTGGAATTTGTAACCAACCAAAAGCATGTGTACTTCCAATCACAAAGAGCAGTGAGTTACCAATTGCGCTAATAGTGAAGGCGCCGCGTAAGATTTGTGCTCTTGTATATTTTTTCACAAGGAAGCCAAAAATAAAGTTCGCGGCAATTGACCCAACAGCATACCCCACTAAGAAATAAAAGAAAGCTTGGCCCCCTTCAGCGTAGCCAAAAGTAAAGTGCATATAGTTTTGACCAAGGTTATTAAACATTGAACCACCTAAGTAATGAAGGACAATTGCCCCAAGCATTACTAAAAGCGGTTTATTTTGGAAGACAACTTTAAAGATGTCTTTAACTTTAATAATTTCTTCGCTATCAACTTCACTACGATCTCGCTCTTTACATAAGAACACAAGTAATAATTGGGAGAAAATTAATACACTACCAATAATAATACTAAGTGTTCTAAATACTTGAATCGCGCGTCCTGGGTATAAACTTGGAACGAGTCCGCCAACGGTAAAAGCACCAATATTAATCGCAATAGCCATCAGCATCGTAATTTGATTACGTTGCTTTGGGTCACGGGTAAGACTAGGAACCATCCCCCAATACCCAATATCATTAAGCGTAAAGCTAATTTCCCATAAGAGATAAGTAACAATAAAGAAAATAACATAGCCCCAACCACCAAATGGTCGAAAACTAAAGAGCACCATGAGTAACAAACCGTTTAGTACCCCACCAATTAAGATCCACGGTTTATATTTACCGAGTTTAAAGCGTGAATTTTCAATTAACATCCCAATAATTGGGTCATTAACCGCATCCCACAAGTGAATGACCAACATCGTAATCATGATTGTCATAATCATCAACTTGTATTGTTGAGGATCACTTTCTGGTAAAGTTAATTGCAAGTAAATCATTAAGAATAAATTAATTAATGTATACGCTGCATCACGTCCAATCCCCGTAAAAGAATAGACATATTTCGTCAATTTTGGGACATTATCTCCCTTATAAGTTTTAAATAAGTTCAGCATATATGATTCCTTTCTTATTTATGTGAGTATATACATTTTAATGATACAACATTATTTTGATATTATGTTCGTTATTTAGTAAATATCGTCAAATTATGTTCATTAATACTTGCTTTCTATTATATAAAAGATTCTTTGTCTCTTCTTTACATCAAGTGTCGGCAAATGTTTTTTTACTCCACTTCCTTGCCTTAAATAACACTTTATGGAGCAAATCAACATAATTTTATTACTTTTTAAGTTATATATTGCTTACAAACTATTATCTTACTAATGCTTTAAAGAGTTACTGTACTAAACTTTTTGTTATTATATGTAATGTATGGAAAAAAGATTACGAGTTGCGCTTTATCTTAAAATGCTAGTGGGCTTTATGATTAGTTTTATCATTGCCTATTTACTTAAGATGCCGACAAGCTACACTGCTGGTGTTATTGCTGTTTTAAACTTATGGTATAGTCGTGATAATGTTGTCAAAACTGCCCTTATTCGCGTATTATCAAGTTTAATTGGGCTTGCCACTAGTGCACTGCTCTTCTTTTTATTAGGCTATAACATTTTTACGCTCTTCTTTATGGTATTCATCGTTTTAGCGCTCCTCTATGTTTTTAAACTTGAATACGGCGCAACCCCAACCCTTGTCTTAATTGGGCAACAATGGGCGCAACAAACTTCAGAAGCGCCATTAAATGCCTTTGTCACGCTTTTAATCGGTGTTATCCCTGCTTTACTTTTAAACTTAATTACTTTCCGTAAATCAAAGATCTTACTTATTAATCAGCAAAAACTAGATACAGAAATTGCAAATATATTTACCTACTTTGAAAAAGATGAAATTTATGACTTCAGCGTGATTGATAAAATACTCAAAGATACACGTGAAAGTCTGCAAATAGCGCTAGATAATTATGAAGTAAAAAACATCATGCAAAACTTCCATTATATTAATATGCGCACCGAACAAATTAATGTATTAAAGCGAATAGTAAACGATTTAAATATGTTAGAAGCTTCACCATATAAAAAAGAAATCACTAATTTTTTAATTAAGTTCAAAGACCGCATTGGACTTGAAGATTATGCAAGTGATTTACTCGTTAAGCACGATAAACTAGTGGCCTATTACCGCGCACTAGAACTACCAAAAACTAGAGACGAATTTGAACACCGCGCTATATTATTTGCGATATTAGAAGAAATTAAAATCTTCTTAATTCTTAAACTTGATTATCACAAAATTTATCCGTGTCAAAAGCAACTAGAAATTACAAAATAAAGCGATTATATACAAAAAACCATCGGCGCACACCGATGGTTTTCTTTATGTAAACTATCTAATTATTTATCTTTTTCAAGCCGTGAATTGGCAGCGATAACACCTTGTAATAAGTTTGTGGGTACTTCTTGATAGCTATCAAATTCACTATTGAAACTACCACTGCCTTGGCTTAAGACCCGAAGTTTAATGGCGTAGTCTAATAGTTCTGCTTCAGGCACTAAGGCGGTAATTTCTTGGGTACCATAACCACTTTCATCCATACTTAAAACCCGTGCCCGACGTTGGTTAAGGTCATTCATAACGTTACCCGTAAATTCATTTGTGACACTGATGGTAATTTTCATAATCGGTTCAAGTAAGGTCGGGGCACAATTCATATAAGCTTCGCGATAGGCTAAAATAGCGGCCATGCGGAACGCTTGTTCGTTACTATCAACGCTGTGGTATTTACCGTCAAATAATGTTGCTTTCATCCCGATTACGGGGAAGCCCGCAAGTTGACCTTCTTGCACACTTTCAAAGAATCCTTTTTCGACAGCAGGGTGATAGTTCTTTGGTACTGTTCCCCCGAAGATTTCTTCGGTAAAGACATTTTCATCACTACCACTTGGGCCAAAGCGCATTTCAACAACTCCGTAGAAGCCGCTGCCGCCTGATTGCTTAACATAACGGCCAACTGCACTAGCTTCGCGTTTTACCGTTTCACGGTAAATTACTTGTGGTGCATCGGTATTTGCTTCAAAGCCAAATGTATTTTTTACTTTATCAAGCACAAAGTTAAGATGACTATCACTAAGTCCACCAAGTAAGAGTTGTTTTGTTTCTGGAACACGCGTAATTTCAAGGGTTGGGTCTTCTGCGGCAACACGGTAGAGTGCTTGCACTAACTTTTCTTCGTCACGACTATTTTTCGCACTGATAGCGCGGCGATAAACAATCGTCGGATAATTAGCGCGCGGGAATGTAACGACATCATTTTTATCACATAATGTGTGACCAGTGGTAATCCCGTCTAACTTTGCAAAAGCAACGATATCACCAGCAATCGCTTTTTGAATGTTATTTTGTTTAGCGCCTAAAAGACTAAACATTTGTGAAGCACGCATCGTGGAATTAAGTTCAGCATTATACACATCACTACCAAGTTCTAAACTACCACTTACGACAAAGGCATAGTTAGTAGTGCCTTTATATTGGTCATATACTGTTTTAAAGACATAAGCACTAAAAGGTCCATTTTCACTAATTGCACGCACAACTTCATTATTACCGCGATCCTTGCCTTTCATCTCTTTAATGAAAGCTGGGCTTGGTAAGTAAGTAAGTGCCATATCAACAAGTGTATTAACACCGATATTTTCGGTACTGCTACCAACAACAACTGGAGCAATTTCACCGCTTAACACGGCCTTTTTAAGTCCGTTAGCGATTTCTTCAGCGCTTAACTCTTCACCGCTAAAGAATTTTTCTAAAAGGGTATCATCCGTTAACGCTACTTGTTCAACAAGCGCATTATTCATTTCACTGACTTTCGCTTTAGTCGCTTCATCAAGTTCGACTTCAACGCGTTTTGACCCATCTGCCTTAACAGCTTTAAGCGTTGTGACATCGACAAAACCGTTAAATACTTTACCATCATTAAGCGGATAAGTGAAGCTTACGCCTTTTTTACCGAGTGTACCAGTAATTTTTTCAAGAACTTCATCAAAGTTAACTAATTCTTTGTCTAACTTATTAACAAAAATAAAAGTAGGAACGCCATACTTCTTTAATAAATTAAAGTGTTTAACTGTTCCGACTTCAATCTTACCAGTATCGACGACTAAGACTGCTGCTTTAACAAAGTCAAGCACACCAACAACATCAGCAACAAAGTCATCATTGCCTGGTGCATCAAGTAAGTTTAAGCGATAGCCATTATAATCAAGGCTAACAACCGACATTGAACATGATGTTAAACGCGCTTTTTCTTCAGGTGTAAAGTCACTAATGGTATTTTTCCGTTCAACACTGCCAGCGGGCTGTTTTAAGATATTACTTGCGATTTGTTCCACAAGTGTCGTTTTTCCTGAGCCCTGGTGGCCAAGGAAGATAATGTTTCTAATTTTATCTGTGGTATAACTCATAATTTCTCCTTCATATTAATCTAAACTACCAATGAGTTTGAGTGCTTTTTCAAAAATCATTTCTTGATCACAATTAGTGGTATCAAGCATCTTGCGTGGTAATACTTCAGGTTCATTACGTAATTTTAAAATATAATTTTCAAATTCTTCTAATGAACGTAGTGGATGAGTTAAGTGCACTGGATGGCGATTTTCGTAATGTTCACGATATAAAAATCTTTCAAATAGTACATCTAAATCACCCGTTAAATAGAGCAACTCAACTTTGTGACCAGTAAATTCAACGTCACGTTTAATTTGTTCTAAGTGTTCAGTGTGAAAATTAGCTTCTAAAATAACACTGCCCTTTACTTGGGCTACCCGCCACCCAATATGGCGTAAGAGCGCATATGAGGAGCGCGAAATATTTTTATTTTCGTCGATTCCTTCAAACGAAATTTTTTCGCCGAGTATTTCTTTAAACCGAGCTTTTGAGAAATAAGGGATCTGATAATGACGTGAAAGCTTTTTTGCTAACACACTTTTACCAGCGGCGAGGTCACCTGAAATAATTATGATTTTGGCCATGCTTTAATATTCCTTTCTACTTAGCACAATATATAAAAAGGCACCTTGTGTTAAGTGCCTTCTTTTTACTACAGAATAATGCGCCCTTTATTGGCGCCTTTTGAGGCGAAGACACGAACAACTCCGTTGTTGTTACTCGCTAAAATTTCAGCATATGCAATCGCTTCTTTTTGTGTATCAAAGATTTTAATTGCTTTGCGGCTTTGGGCAATTTTAACAATCCACCGATCATCTTTCGCCCGTTTCATGATGTGATAAATGCGGTCGTATTCTTTTTCTTTCTTTACGTCTTCTTTTTTCACTTCTTCTTCCTCTTCCTTTGCTTTTTCTGTTTCTTTTGCTTTTGCTTTTTTCGCTTTTGGTTTTTCTGCGACTTTGCGTTCAGCTTCGCTAACTTCTTCTAAGCTTTCTTCGTCTTCGACTTCTTCATCACTGTATAGTACTGGAGCGTCATGTGGTCCGCGTGTTGGCTTTTCTTCAACTACTTCATAAACTTCTTCATCAAGTTCTTTTTCCGCGCGAAGTTGTTTCCGTGTTGGGAGTGCCATATCAACGAACGCTAAGACAAAGAGCACTAAAAATACAATGGCGACAACTGCTGCACCAGTCGTAAACACTAAACTTTCTGGTGCTACGCCTTCTGCTAACCATTCTGGTAATGCGCGTGGCACTACGAGTAAGTAAGCAAGAATAGACACAAATAGCGCAAACGGAACGATTGCACATTTATTTTTCTTCTTGGCTTTAACAGCGATGTTAATAATTAACACCAAAAGTCCCACGGCTGGCGGTAAAATTACCCACCATAATGCGGGAAATAATCCAACTAAATGGGGAATTGCCTCTACAAAGAGATCAAGCCGATAACCAAAAAAGGCCACGATGAGACCAAAGATTGTTAAGGCGAGACCACTAAGAGCGGTATAAAAAACACATTTCTTCATAAGTTCTCCTTTTCCTAATATAAAACTCAACAGTATTATATAAAAATAATACTCAGAAGTAAACAAAAAGGGGCTAAAATACCGAATATTTGCCCCATTTTGCTTTTATTTAAAGTAGTAAGCGCTTTATTCTTTACTTTCCTTTTAAGGTTGTAAAACTTCACTGCCATAAGTATCCATTATTTTTATAGGCGTGCGCTACATATTCAAAGTGAACAAAATAATAATAAATTTTAGTATCAATTATAACTTGGGCTTTTAGCACAACATTATATCCCGGCATTGCACTTTGTGTAAATGTCATAAAAGTCGGTTGCCAGTAAGTACTAACTTCACCTTCAATTCTAAATTGATACACTATTTCTTTTTCATTTAATACAGTAATCGGGTAGAGGCGACTTGCATCAAAATATGTATAAAGCGGTGTCTTTTCATTACCTACTTTAGTGACTACACTGCTTAAACTAGTGGCTTCATTAGTGGCTAACTTTATGCGATACGACATATTACTTTTATTAGCAAACATGTAACCTTCTTTTTCACTATCAAAAATTTTGTCATAGATAAATGGAATTACTTCGTCACCACGCGCATTAATCACTCCATCTTTACCGTCTTTTGTACCGATAATAAGTCCTTGTTGTGCTAGAACTATACTACTTGTAAAATCTTTAAATTCTTTAATTAATTTAACGTCTTCATCATAAAGTTTATTCGTAGCTTTATTATAAAATCCGCCCTTAATTTCCACAAAATTTTCAAGCGGCATATCACTTACTTGATCAAGCAAGTGACCTTTATAATTAATAATAAATTTCTCGGAAACATAATTTGCTGTTTTGCCATTAAAAGCATCAAAAGTAGCAATCTCAGCAACGGCATAATTATAAATGTTATTTTTATCATAGAGTGGACTTATCGCGGCTAAGAAGTAGGGGAACTTAAGCGTTTTAATGCGACCTGTTTTTAAATTAACACTATGTGTTGACACTTTATAAGTGTTGCCATAAATATCTTTTAAATCGTAATTAATCGCACTTTTGCTTCCTTTTGTGATCTTTTGATAGAAATAATGACCCGCAAAGATTTGGCTACGATAAACGCCTACTTCTTTTTTTTGCGTCACTATCGTTTTACCAGTAGCGTCCTTAATTTCTTGACTCTCTTCATTTGTAACTAGCGAGTAAAGAGGTAATCCGTACTCTGACAAATCTTCCGCGTTACTACTTTCTTTTTGTGTATTTGGCGCTGGATCAGTCGCAACTCTTGTCATATTACCAAGGGCGTCATACACATAAAAATAAACTTCGTCATAAGTAATTGGAGTAGTGAATACGGGATTAATATATAGTTTTACATAATGTTTTCCTTCATTATTTACCCCTGAACTTATACTATGAATCTCTTGTGTGCCTTGATAGAGTAAATGACCAAAGCCATCAAAAATATAGAGTTCATCGTAGTACACACGAATAAAGGCGCCTGATACTTCATTATTAGTAACATAAATATCACGCACTAAGGCTTTTTTAAATATATTATGAATGATTTGTTTACGCATCGCTAATGAGTAAAAACCAATACAATCATCACTATTTTTCGTCGCAATTATATCTCTAATTAGTGCAGTGTCATAATGGTGATAAATTTCATCATGACTAAATACAATTGTTCATATATTTTTTTAACATTTAACGGTTCTGCTTTTTTTAGCACTTTTGTAATGTTGTTACGCAGTAACTCCCCGCTTAACACACTACCACGCGACCTATACTTCTTACATCCTGAAAGTAAAGTCACAACGGTTAAAGTAATAAAAAGTAAATTATGTTTTTTCACTAAGTTCCTCCTTTACCAATATCGATATTAGAAATTAGGCCGCAAAGACATAAGTGAGCACTAATCCAGAAACAATTAATGCTTGCCCAAGTAAATAGAAAAGCATAATGTAATAATCACGGCGTTTAAAATCTTTGACAAAAGTTGCCTGCACTAAGATTAAATCACTCGCTAAGAAGCTAATCCCACCGATGATACCTAGTACCATAAAGTTAGTAAACCCCTTAACACAAGCAATAATGCTCACAACAGAAACTAAAATTAAAACAGCAATATATGTATTACCAACAAGTGTTAAATACCGGTCACCACAAATCTTTTTGGACATTGGATAAAACGCTAACACAAAGAGCAACACGCCAAAACTCACCACAGCGTAAAACCACCACGGTAAACCTTGACCTTTAAACATGATGTGAATGATTTCACTAATATATAATGTATGTCCAACTAAAAAGCTTGTTGCCCCTGCAAGAAACATCTTCTTATTTTTAGGCCACAGTAAGAAGATATCACCAACCATCCCTAAAAATGCTCCAAGATAAATAAGCGGGTGATTAGGTACAGCAATAAGTGCCGCAATTGCTAAAAAGAACATTGAAAAAGGTTTAAGAATCATCCGCGCTTTTTCAATCTCATTAAAAGCCATAATTAGTTCAGCAATTGTCACCGCAATGAATAAACCAAAAAAGATATACACAAATACGTTCATAACTATATTTCTCCTACCCTTTTATATTATCATCTTTTAATATTATTAAAAAGTAGTGAATTTACCGCTATTTTCCAAATATTGACACTCATTTACATTTAGAGTGTTAAAATAAATTTATGAAATATGCGCTTATTACTGGCGCTAGTGGTGGCTTAGCGCACAACATTATCACTGCCATCAAAGATGACTTCTTTTTAATACTCACTGATATTAATCCAGCAATAAGTGATAAGTATAATGATTTACCAAATAAACTTATTGTGGTTAGCGACTTAACAGATAAAGACTCAATAAATAATCTTTTTGATAAGATACTTAAAATTACAGACAAGCTTGATTTAGTCATTCACTTCGCCGGTATTTTAGAGATTGGTTCAGTAATGGAAGTAAAGGTTGAAGCACTTGAAACCTTAATGCAAGTTAATCTTTTTGCGGTCTACTTCATTAACCAAAAAGCCTTCCCGCTCTTAAAAAAAGCTAAAGGTCGCATTATTCATTTAAGTAGTGAGTACGTCACACTTTTAGCACTACCCTTCCACTCCTTCTACACGATAGCAAAACGCAGCATTGAAGCATATAACGATAGTTTACGACGAGAATTACGAAGTTTTGGCATCAAGGTTAAAAGTTAGACCCGGTGCTTTTAAAACAGATATGCAAATTAATGTTACGCATAAATTTGAAAATGTATTTGCCTACACTAAAGACTTTAAAAGCCCGCTTACAAAAATGCAAAAGATGATGCTTACCGAGTTAGAAAGAGCTAAAGACCCCCGTAAAATCACTAAAACATTTTTAAAAGCAATATATAAGAAAAGACCAAAAACTGTTTATAAAGTAAATAATTCGTTTAAGATGAAATTATTAAATGCTCTTCCCGTTAAAGTTCAAGATTTTATTTTAGGACTATTTTTTAAATAATTAAAATACTATTTAAGAAAAAAGTAGCACCTCGCTACTTTTTCTTTTTGCCCGGCACAATATGTTGTGCCCTGCTGCGCGGTTCATAAGATTCTTCCGCATCAATTAACACAAGTGGGTCATTGTAATGCGCAGGTTTACCATCTATTATCCGCTGGGTGCGCGTCGCTGGTTTTCCGCTTACCGGGCATATCGCCGTTAGTTTAGTGACGACTTCAGCAAGGGCAAGAATCTCCGGCATCGTGCCAAATGGTTCACCTCTAAAGTTCCGGTCTAACCCACCGACAATCACACGGTAGCCCTGATCAGCGAGGTCATCAACAACATCAGGCAGTTCTTCATCAAAAAATTGTGCTTCGTCAATGATAATAACTTCGACTGTTTTATCTTTTAAATGCGTATAAATTTCGCGTGCTTTTTCAATATTAACTGCTTCACGACGATTATTATTGTGACTTTGAATCACATTATCGCCATAGCGACCATCAATCTTTGGTTTAAAAATAATATATGATTGTTTCGCATATTCTAAGCGTTTAATTCTTCTAATTAATTCTTCGGTTTTACCGGCAAACATCGGGCCACATACGACTTCAATATAGCCACCATCAAAATTTTGAAACATAATCTTACCCCTTTTCTCTATTCAAATATTTTCATTAATAATCTTAACAAATTTAACACAACTTTTTAAACGCTTAACTAATAAAAAGATAGACATAATTTAACAACTTTTAAAATTAATTTAGTGTCATTAGCATAATTTCAAAATTGTAAAAAATGACACTGAAAATGAAAACACTTACATGAGGAATATTGACAGATAATGTCAAAAACATATAAAAAAATAATATTGTATTGAATATATGTTAATATTTTCTTGTGGGGGTACTTATGAAAAAAGCTAAACCTATTAAATTTAAACAAAAACGTAAGCGCTGGTACCGCGCTTTAAAACGTATCATCAAAGTCCGTTATAAAGAACCAAAGTTTATCTTTCTTGGTGAAAAACCAACGACAAATGCAATTATCTTAAGTAATCATGTCGGCACTGATGCGCCGATGTCACTTGAAATTTACGCTCCATTCCACTTACGGATGTGGGGGACACATGAAATGAATTCAGGGCTGCGTAAAATGTATCGTTACCAGTCACGAGTGTATTATCATGAGAAAAAGGGCTGGAACTTACATTTAGCAAGACTTTTTTGTCTTTTAGCAAGTCCTTTAACTAACCTCTTCTATAAAGGACTACGACTAATTTCAACTTATCAAGACTTACGACTTAAAAAGACAGTTAAAGAAAGCTTAGAAGCTTTTAAAGATGGTGACAATATCGTTATTTTCCCCGAAGTTAGTGACGAAGGATATTTAGATGAATTAAAAGGATTTCATGGTGGTTTTTGCATTCTAGCAGAAATTGCTTATAAGCACGGTATTGATACATACTTATATGCATCATACTTTAAAATAAAAGAAAAAGTTTATCTATTTGATAAACCAATTCTATATAGTGAACTTAAAAAAATAGCGCCCACCCGCTTAGAGATGGCACGCTATTTAGTTGATAAATGTAATGCGTTAGGTAAATTAGATTTGAATAAAATTAAATCTTAATAACCAATTAAATCTTTCTTTTTTGCAAGATATTCTTCTTCGGTTATTTCGCCCCTGTTTTTAGATGCTAAAAGCGCATTTAATTCATCAGTTAAAGTGTTAGATTCTTTTGTGTTATTACTATCTAATGCAGCTACTAATAAATTCTTTTGCTTTTTCTTATCGTTACTGTACATAACAAAATAAACAATGCTAAACACTAAGGGAAGAATAAATAAACCAAAACCAAATAAACCCGTTAAACAGTCATGAAACATAACAATGATACTCATGATAAGTAATGAACCATGTAGAAACCCCATCACAATCATTGACACTAAATGAATCTTTAATAAAAACGGGACATGGACAATAACACCAAGGATAAAAAAGAGTGTTAATAAAATATGAATAATCGGTTCATGGGTTTTATCGATGATTAAAGCCACAAAGCCTAATACAGCAAAAACAATTGAATAGATACCCACAAAGTTTTTGACATGTGTAATTTTACTCATAAAACTACTACCCCTTCTATTTCTTTTAATTATAGATTAAAAAGATATTTTATGCACTAAAGAGTTAAGAATAACCTCACTTTTAAACTTGTAATCACTACTGTATTCCAGTGATTGATGGA
>DBRT01000014.1:0-6288 GCA_002306335.1 Caryophanales bacterium UBA1361 | reverse complement strand
GATAACGGCAAACTATAAGTTTTTGTGACTCCAACTTTATTTTCACCGCTATTTTTTAGTGAAAATCTAAAACCAATTTTGGTTGCATATTTTTTTATAAAATTATTGTAACTTTTAGCCTTTGTATTGACATTTGCCTTTACTTCTATTGGAATAACTCTCCCATCATCCTCAATTAGAAAGTCGACTTCTGCACTATTTTTTGATCGCCAAAAGTAAGTCACATATCCTAATGAAACTAGCTCATTATTTATAAAGTTTTCACTCAAAGAGCCCCTAAATCCACCTGTTGACTCATCTTTTTCGAGTAATGATTTAAGCGTAAAACCAGCCATTCTCGATAAGAGTCCGACATCGCACAAATAAATCTTGTAAAACGAGGAGTTACTATAAAACGATAAAGGAACTTGCGGATTATCGACTTTAGTAACTACACGAATAAGTCCAGCATCGATAAGCCAACCGATTGATTTTTCCAAATCTTTAGCTCTCGCTGATTTTTTTACTCTTGAAAATACAAATTTATTGTTATCTTCTGCAAGCTGCTCAGGGATAGACCGCCAAATAAGTTCTATATTAGTTAATTCATTCTTTGGACTGTGCTTCGAGAAATCGTTTTCATAACCTGCGATTATATTGTCTTGTATTTCATTAACTTCCGCTAAATTATGATTTTCAAACCACACTTTAACAGCTTCAGGCATACCACCCACTAAAAGATAATTGGTATACTCCCTATTCAAATTGTCCAAAATGTAATCTGGCAAGAGTTTTGTTATATCGAAGTTCTCGATACTATTTACTATTCTCCTACTTTTCGATTCAAGCAAGAATTCTTTAAAACTCATTGGATACATTTCTAAACGGTCCACTTTACCTACAGGAAAGGACGCCCCTTCTTCTCTAAGCGATACCCCGAGTAGAGAACCCGCTCCCACTATGCATAATTCAGGCATATCTTCCGCAAAATATTTAAGTGCGGTTATCGCTTTAGGATTAAATTGAATTTCATCAATAATTAAGAGCGTTTTATTAGGGATGATTTCAGGTAATAAACTTAAATTGCTTATATCTTGTAAAATTCTCTTTGTATCATAATCATAATTAAAGACGGCAGCAATTTGTGGATCTCTTTCAAGATTTAAATAAACATAGTTATCGAAATGCTCTTCACCAAATTTTCTTAAAATATAAGTTTTTCCGCACTGCCTAACTCCAGTTAATAAGAGTGGTTTTCTATTTCTCTTATTTTTCCAAGAAATAAGATCTTGCATAATTTCCCGTTTCATAAAGTACATCTCCTGCCTCAATTTTAAAACATTCCTATCCTTTTTGCAATTATTTTTAAATTATTCCTATGCATTTTGCAAAATATTGAGAATTATTCGTATGATTTTTGCGCTTCATCACCTTTATTCATGTGTTAAAAGTCACATTATAATTTTAGTCAATTGTTAGGCAAATCTAATTGTGTCACCAGTGGTGACGGTTTTGATTATTATCATAAAATGCATAAAACTACAAATTAATATTCATTGTTAAAGATGCACATTAATAATTATTTATTATATTACTCAGCAATTTTATTCATTTCGATTATATTTAGAGCAATACTATTAATATTAGCGATATCACTTAATATTTTATTACATCATTATTAGATAATTAAATACAACTGCTATTGAATTTCAACGACAAGTAATTCGAATCTGCCATTTTTTCCTTTATATTCCTTAAATTCTTCATATTTAAATTCATAATTATTTTTAATATAAATTGGATTTTCTCGACCTTTTTTAGATTTTTTAGACATCCCTTCACCCCATTTTCTTTCCCTACTTTTGTGGGTGGTTTCAGCAATACTAAATTCTCTATATAAATAAGTGTCTAATGGTTCCTTCTTTAAACTCAAATCATTAGTTATTAAAATAAAATATCCATAACTAATCGTATTATCTGATGTTACAAATGTTTCAATTCTTGAAATATCTTTCCAACAATCATATCTCCTTATGTTCATCGCAGATTGATTTTTGATACTGAACGGTAAACTGTCATTTTCTCTTTTTTCAGGAAATTTCTTAGTCAAATATTTGAACTCAATTAACACTTTCTATTTTCCAGTATTAATTACCAGATCAAAATGAATACCACTCTTTCCAAATTTCTTATTATATTCATCTGGTATATTGCTAGGTGCAATTTCCGGAAAATATTCAAAGTCCGGAAATAATTTAGCAGCAGTTATTATAAACTCGGTTTGTAAATGGGCTTCTGATACAAAGAACGGAATGTTTTTTTCTTAAATTGCGTTTAATACTTGTTTAACCATTGTTAATGTAAAATCATTCATTTATATTTTCTCCTTTACTATCATTATGTAATCATTAACTAGGAATTGTTTGATATACTCAAACTCATTCGTATTTATGGTTATATTTTAACATTATTACTATCATAATTAGCGACAAAACCATTATTAATTACGATATTTTGTACATTCATTTAAATATGTATTTAAAAGTAAAGGAAATTAACTAAAATTAACCAATTTTTGTTTCTGTTCATTATTAATTAGTAAAACATGTTAATATTTTCTTATAAAAGGAGTTTAAACTATTATGAATGCTAAAAAAATAACAAAAGATGTAATTAAAGAAACAGGTGCTATTATTGATAAATTTGGACCGCGTTTAGCGGGTACACAAGCTTCCTTAGACGCTGCTGATTACTTATATGAAGATGCCACTAAATATAGTGATAAAGCTTACACTGAAGACTTCTACTTAAATAAAGGAGCGTTCCTTGGATGGATTAACATTCTTGTTATTTTCTATATCCTTGGATTTGTCTTCTTCCTTTTACGCTATCCGCTTGTGACACTAATCCTTTTAGCACTTAGTGTTATTATCCTGTACTTACAATTTATCCGCTATTTGCCGGTAATTGACTTCTTATTCCCGAAAAGAAAGGGACGAAATGTTTATGGTGTTATTGAACCAAAAGGCGAAGTAAAAAGACAAATTATTATAAGCGGTCACCACGATAGCGCTAATATCTTTAACTTCTTTGTTCATCAACCTAATCTATATAACTTACGTGTTACTGGTTCCATTGCTTTTGTAATAATTAGCTTATTATTAAGTATCGCTAACTTAATCTTTCCTAATGAAATCTTCTTTTATGTTTCACTTGGAATTATCGGTGTCGGTATTTTACTAGTTGGACAAATGTGGTTCTTCCGCAGTAAAAAAGCAACACCAGGCGCTGGTGACAACTTAGCGTCAACAGAGATTGCTTTCCAACTTGGTAAATACTTTTATAACGCTAGAGGAACAGATAACGAATTAAAACACACGCGTATTATCTTTGCCTCATTTGACGCTGAAGAGGAAGGTTTACGTGGTGCTAGAGCCTTTGTTAAAAAACATAAAGAAGAATTATTAGCAACTAAAACATATCTTTTAAATATTGAATGTTTGTATGACGAAACAGCACTCTTCTTCTTAACTAGTGATATTAATAATAGTGTGAAGTTAAGTGAAGATTTAGCGATTGATCTCGTTAATATTGCTAGTGAATTAGGTATTGATACATATAGGAAAAATATCGCTATTTTAACAGGTGGTACAGATTCAGGTGAATTTGGTAAAATCGGTGTTGAAGCAACTACCATCATGGGAATGCCGTGGACAAACGATACACGAAGTAATGTTTACCACACTCCAAACGATACCATTGACAAAGTATCCACTAAAGCTGTTGAACATACACTAAACATCTTCCACACTTATATCGTGCGGAAAGATAAAGAATAAAAAGTCCGCTCCTTTCGTAATCCTTTTAATTCGCGCTTTCATCAAGTGGGAAAATGGCTTGGTGTAGGTATTTAACAAACGCACTAATTTCAACGTCTAGTTTGTCCATTTCTTCGTAAGTGCGTACTTTGTGCAAACCATCAATATATTTATTAAAGTTTTCTTTCACTTTATTATATTCTGCACCAGTAAGCCCCCCACTAGTGCCATATTTATCATAACGCGCGTACTACACTCTTTTTATCCCAAGTTACTAAGAAAATAAACACATAAATAATAGCGAGTGTTACGTTACTAATAAAGTACATTTCTCGCGCAAACATAAAATAAAATTGTAGCCAAGTATAAGGAATATTAATCACCATAAAAAATAGTGATCCACTGATACCAATTATCGCTAAAGTTTTAAAGATACCATTTTTAAAAACAACTTCTTCTTTGTGTTTTAGATAGTACATCAAATTAGGTATTAAAAGTAACGCTACCACAATTAAACCAATGTAATTTAATGTTTGCATAACTATTACTCCTAACATTACCCTTTGTCTTTATTCCACATAATTTTAACATAAGTTCAATACTTTTATTGCTGCTTGTTTGTAAAGAATATGTAAGAAATGACAATTAAAGAACCTTTCATTTTTTATTATATTAAGCACAATCCAATTAAAGAACAGCCTACAATAAGTGTTTAGAGAATACTATCATTATCAAGTAAGAAATCATAAAGTCCTAGCACTAAAATACCTTCTTCTGTATACCAAGGCTTAATATCATCGCGGACAATAATAATCTTCTTAAAGTTATCGCCAATATGTAGCAGTGGTCTTTGTTCTTGCAATGTTTTTTCTCTAGTATCAAGATGCGTCGTTACTTGAATGTAATAGCGTCTACTCGCCTCGTTACAAACAAAATCAACTTCAAAACGCTTAATACCATTGCCATTTCTAATTTCAACAATACCAACATCAACATTAAAACCACGCCTTATAAGTTCGTTATAGACAACATTTTCAATAATGTGATTTTCTTCTTGCTGTCGGAAATTTAGCCTAGCGTTATGTAATCCAATATCACTAAAATAATACTTTGCTAAAGTTTGAATATATTTTTTACCTTTAACATCATAGCGACTAACTTTCTCGATAAGAAAAGAATCTAAAAGATAATCTAAATACTGAATAATCGTATTTTTCGATAGTTCTTTAACACCCTTACTCTTAAAGGTGTTCGTTAATTTAGTGACACTAGTTAATGAGCCAACGGCAGAGGCTAATATATTTACAAGCTCATCCAAAACATCATCACGCAGCACATTATTCCGCTCGATAATGTCTTTGAGATAAGTAAGCTCAAATAAATCTTTAAGATAACGCGCCTTTGCTTCATCACTTTTCATTGACATTAAAAGCGGCATCCCACCATAGCGTAAATATTCAGTTAAAGCATCACTTTTACTTAAAGTGGTGACACTCATAAATTCACTAAAAGAAAGTGGATACACGCGAATTTGTTGTCCTCTACCCCTAAATTCAGTGATTATATCATTTGATAGAAATTTTGAATTACTACCGGAAACATAAACATCTAAGTTATGCATATTAAGAAATCCATTAAGCACTGATTCAAAATCGGCAACAAACTGCACTTCATCAATGATGACATAATACATTTCATTATCTTTAATTTTGCTGCGAATGTATTCGTCTAAAGTATCGGGGTCACGATAAGAAATATTTCGCCTTTCATCCATATTTAAAATAATGATGTGGTCTGCACTAACACCACTTTCTAATAAATAATTTTTGAAAAGATTATTTAACAAATATGATTTGCCTGAACGCCGAATACCAGTCACTACTTTAATCATGCGGTTGCCAATTGCATTAATTAACTTGTTCAAATATATATCACGTTTTATCTCTTGCATAACACCTCACTGAACAAAACTTACGCTTTTGTAGTTTTTGTTCAGTCATATTTTAAAATATTTGTTCATGAATATCAAGAGCCATTGAACAAAACTTACGTTTTTGTAGTTTTTGTTCAGTGCGAATATTATTATAAGTAAATGTTTTACTATTAAACTTCGGTAAATGTTGTTGTCTAATTATCGACATTTGAAAATACTTCCCATTTAAATTTACCGCTTGTTTTATCAAAGGTTACTTTATCAATTCTAAACCAGTCATAACGCACGGTATTTTTATAGAGATAAAATTGGAATTGATTTGCGTATTTTTCATTGCCGCTATCATACTTATAGCCCGCGCCACTAAAGGAAGTCTCAAAGGAAATTGTATCAGTCTCACTCGGAACAAAAGGAGCAAACATATAGAAACTAATTTGCCCATCAGTTCCGCCTTTATACCATTTAAAGCTGTAATCTCCGCTTTTAAATTCCGCGTTACAAATAAGATAGGGTATCGCTAAATCTTGTATATAATAATCAAAATTCCATAACCCTGAT
>DBRT01000024.1 GCA_002306335.1 Caryophanales bacterium UBA1361 | reverse complement strand
TTAGATGAAACTGTTGATATAGAAATTGAAAATACAATTACATTAGATAATAATGAAGAAATTAAAAGAAAAACAGATTTAAACAAATGTCCATATTGTTGAGCCGCGTTAGTTGAAAGAAATGGGCCATATGGCATATTTATTGGTTGTAGTAATTATCCAAAATGTAAATATACAAGAAAAAAATAAAACGACAGAATTTTACTTTTAGTTGATCACACGATCAGCAACAGAGCAATCAATTTAGGAGTGTTGTAAGATATCTTTAGGGGTGCGTAAAATATTTACAAGGGTGCGCTAATTTTTAACAGGGGTGCGCTATTGTATCAATATAGGTTAAGTAACCCAGTAAACCCCCTAACTAGCGAGAAAAAGGCTAGTTATATAAATTAAATGCCTCGAGGCATTTTTTTATTACAAAAATTATTAAACAAGGAATAGTAAACGAAATACAAAAATATTCAGGTTCTCATTGACAAAAGCATTAATTATTATATAATTACATATGTAAAAAGCAAAACTAAAGTAATTTAGTGACGCAAAACTGTAGGGTCTTAATAATTAAGATAGCCAGCTACCAAAAATAAGAAGGGTAGCTATTTTTTTGCTCACTGATTGTGCAATAATAAAGATGGTTACTTAAGTAAAAAAGGATAATAAGTACATTGAACAAAGATCGCCGTAGAACCGTAATTTTAATCACGATAAATTTGCTCATCCTTTTTGGTATTCTCGTTTCATTTACTAGTTTTACTGTTGCGTGGTTTTCTAATATCCGTAACGCCCAAGTTCATCTTAGTCATGTCGAAGTTACTGCCCCTGATTTTTTTATAACTGAATATAATGTCTATCCTGTCACAAGTATGACAAAAGGAACGACTACTTCTTCTTTCACTTTTGTAAATACAACTGCAACCGAAATGCCAAAATATGATCCTAATGACATTGCTTATTCTCAATATCAAAGAGCGCTTGTTGTACAAATTACTTATGAATATGGAGGTAGCGCGAGTACTGTTTTCGGCGCTAAAACAACAACAACTACTTTTACGACAGGGACAACTGGCACGAATCCTTATGATGATAACTTTACAAGCAATATATATCAATTTACACCAAGTCCTGGTGTCACGCTTGCAGACTCATGGACAAGCGCGACTATATCGACAACAAA
This sequence comes from Caryophanales bacterium UBA1361, assembly GCA_002306335.1. Taxonomy (GTDB): domain Bacteria; phylum Bacillota_I; class Bacilli_A; order RFN20; family CAG-826; genus UBA1361. The sequence goes on along the minus strand of DBRT01000024.1, from coordinate 15,548 downwards.
TGCCGATGTTGAGTCATTAGTAACACTTAACCTCACGCCAGTTAAAGCGACAAATACGATGATAACAACAATTTATGCTGGAAGTACGACATTATGGTTTGTTATCGAATATAACGAGAGTGTTATGAATTACATTAATAATGTACGAGCAGCCGAAATTCGTGAAGTCGTATATGTTGATGATGTAATTTATTATATTGGAGATGGAGCCTAAAAATAATTATGCGTGATTTTAAAAAAGTAATATATTTCTCACTCATCACTGTTACTTCTTTTCTCGCGCTTATTATTTCGACAATGGCATTTACCACAACAGCATGGTTCACTACTATTTTACATTTCAACACGCATACAAACGCTAGTTCCATTAGTAATTACTACGCTGGCGGTACGGGCACGGAAACTGATCCATATTTAATTGCTACCCCTCGTCATGTCTACAACTTCTCTTGGCTGCAAAATAGCGGTATTTACCCAACTAAAACATATTTTAAATTATAAAACGATATTAATATGGCGGGTGCTCTTACTGGCTTTGTTGGTAACACTAGTGGGGCAGTACCACCAATTGGCACTGATGACCATCCGTTTTATGGGACGTTTGATGGCAACGGTAAAACAATTAAGAATCTTTGGGTTTCTAGTGACCCCTTAGACTGGAAAGAAAAACCAATTGGTTATGAATACATTGATGTTGGAGCATCCATCGGCTTTTTTGGAAACATCGGTCAATTAAATGATGGCGCGATTATTGGTGAAGCTAATAACTTCTACTTAGAGAATATTGAAATTACAAATAAAGTTGCCGATAGTTATGCTGGCATTGTTGTTGGGCTAGTTAATGGCAATATTCAAGCAGTAGGTGTTAAAAACGCTAAAATGAGTCTTGGCACGACGGCCCACCAAGTTACAAGTGAATATGTCTTAATTGGTAAATTAGGGCCAAATGTTGAATGGCTTGATGTCCCAGCGGATAATATCGGTGGTAACTTACTAATTGACCCTAACCGCGAACAAACTGTGCATAATAGCATTTATTATCCTAATGTCGTCCAAGCCCCTGCTTCTATTATTGGCCGTGCTTATTATGTTGGGGATGCAATATTGCTTAGCACTAATATTAATCAAAATAACTCGAAATTTTTAAAATTTACACAAACGGTGACGGTTAATCCTAACGCTAACCAAGTTGTGCGTACTGATGCAGCACCGATGGTTCAACTTACTGCTGCTAATTATTCACAGTATGTTACTGATCATTACTGGCAACGAATTCAAGACATTTATTCGCGTAGTCGTGTGCGTAGTGTAATGTTTGGTAGTACTCCTAATCCCCTTTACGCCCCCGCGATAAATGCCCAAGGGCAATGGAATTATCCGGGTAATTTACCCGCGGAAGCACTAGCGCCTAATGCCCCGCGTAATACGATTTGTTTTAAACCGCTGACGGGCGGGACTTCTGGGCTCTCCTTCTTCCGCAGTAACCAAGGTGGTGATCAAGAATGTATTTCTGTTTATCACTATAAACGCGTTAATAATCAAATTACCAACCTAAAAGAAACACGATTTGCGATTATTAAAGGTACACTTGGTAACCGCGAAGGTGTTTATATTGACTTTGTTATCCCGCAATCAATGGCCGCAGAAGGTTATGAATTTGTTGTTGGTATTTCTAGTTACTTACCCGCTACAAGTGCTGGTTTTATGTACCTGTCACTCTCTGGTACTGACCAAAGTGGTGGCGATAATAATGCCCAAGTGCAAAGTGTTGATTTTACTTATTATACGAGTGCCGGTACATTTGAAGATTTAACTGACCCAAATTATGTACCAAAGAAAGTACACTTTGATTTTGATGGCGTTTATAACGGCAATGCTTACTTTAATATGCTTGATTATCCTAGTAATGACGGCAAAGTATATTTTTATTATGATCCAAATTTTGTCATTACAAATAACTTAACAGGCACTGTTGGTGTAAAAACTTCCACTTACAACTCTACAACCTTCCCACCACGGCAAGAGACATCTCCATAAATTAATAGTATTATCGTTTTACTTTCGAACTTTTAATTAGTGTGATAAAGTAAACCACTAATTATTTTTTTAATTAGGAATCACTTTATTTCGTTATATGTATATAATTATTAGGAGGTAAAAAAATATGGATTACGAAACAAGAAATCGAATGAACGATGAGAAAAAATATGTTGTAATTGTAGAACGCCTAGCGCGTCGTGGCGTCAATGAAATGGATATCGCTAAAATTACTTATAAATTACAAACCAAATATATCCCAGACTTAGAAATGGACATATGTCTCGATCACGTTAAGCGTGTATTAAAAAAGCGTGAAGTACAAAACGCTATTTTAACTGGTTTAGAGCTTGATATACTTGCGGAGAAGGGCATGCTTAGTGAACCTTTACAAACGATTATTGCTAGCGATTATGGGCTTTATGGCATTGATGAAATCTTAGCGTTATCAATCGTTAATGTCTATGGTTCAATTGGTTCCACTAACTTTGGTTATGTCGATAAAGTAAAGCCAGGCATTATTGGTGAATTAGATAAGAAAACAAATGGTAAAGTCGTTAATACATTCCTTGATGATATCGTTGGCGCTATTGCGGCTGCGGCCGCTAGTTCGATTGCGCATAAATACGCTGATGCGGACTTTGATACTGAACTTTATAAAAAGCAATAATCACAAAACAAAACACGAAAAAAGCCCGATTCAATCGGGCTTTTCATTAACTCCAAGTTAAATGTACGCTAAGATTACTCCTGCGACAATAAAAGCAACAGCTATAATGATATATGGTAAGTAATAACGATCTTTTTTAAGTCGTTCTTGGCGTTTACCTTCAACATATTCACTAGCGATTTTCATGCCATCAAGTGACTTTTCTTTAGTACCTTGGAAGATGCGCGAGATACTGTAGGACACTAAGTCAAAAGTGCCAGCATCTCTTACTAATCTTAAGAGAAATAAGAATAAGACAACAACTCCTGGAATAAACGTTGCATCGCTAAATCCGCGAGTTGAATAATCCTTGCGTAACACAAGAATTAAAGTCGCGGCAATTAATGTAACTGCGCTTAAAACTAGCCACATAATTAAGCGATTGCGTTTTGTTTTATCCATCGTTATTTTTTCGGCTTGTCGGCTTTAGCTTTAGCAGTGCTTTTCGCTTTGGGCTTCGCTGCTTTTTTGGGTTCAGCCTTTGGCTCCGCCTTCTTTTTAGCGGCTCTAGCCGCTTCTTTTTTGGCTTCTGCTTCTGCTTTTTTATCTAACTCTTTAATTTCTTCGCGATAACGTTCCATTTCCTCACTATTTGCTAAGACAAAGTGACCTGGTAAGATTTCTTGTAGTGTTGGTTTTTCTTCACGATAATCGTGAGCGGTAAACGGGTTATATAAAATCCGTTCACGGGTTTTTTCACTATAAGGATCTGGTTTTGGAATGGCGCTTAGGAGTGCTTTTGTATATGGATGTAATGGGTGTTTAAATAACTCATCACTCGTTGTTAATTCAACAATATTACCATAATACATAACTGCAATCCGGTCACAGAAATATTTAACAACACTTAAGTCGTGAGCGATAAAGAGAATCGTTAAGCCAAGTTCATCACGTAAGTCGTTAAGTAAGTTAATAATTTGTGCGCGAATCGAAACGTCAAGCGCACTGACTGGTTCGTCGGCAATAATGAATTCAGGATTCATAATCAGCGCTCTAGCAATCCCAATCCGTTGCCGTTGACCACCACTAAATTCGTGCGGGTACCGCGAAGCATAGTCGCTAATTAATCCAACCTTTTCTAAGGATTCGATAACTTTCTTCGAGTTTTCAGCGCGGTCTTTCATCCCTTGAATTTGGAGACCTTCTTGAATAATATCTTCAACAGTCATCCGAGGGTTAAGACTATCAATTGGATCTTGGAAAATCATTTGCATCTTATTCATGATACTTGTATCAACATGTTTCATATCATATTTAATTTGTGCAATCTTTTCTTTTTGTGTCGAGACGATATCCGCAAGTTTTGCCTTTAAGTCAGCAATAACTTCGTTTGTTGCTGTTTTAAGTTCACTAACACGCAAGTCATAAGCTTCTTTTGCTTTAACGGCAAATACTTTTGTCTCTGCCGCAAGTTCTTCTTTGACTGTTGGTGAAAGATTTTTATCACCAGCTTTAATAACTGCTTTTAATTTTAAAACACGCTTACTATCTTTATCATGGTCCTTAACAAAAGCTTTTTTAATTTTTTCAAACTTATTTGTTTCACGTTTAAGTTGACCTTCATACTTTTTATTAATTTCCGCAACGATAATATCATTATCATCTTGACTATCGTCACTACGGTCACGGAGTTCTTCTTTAAGTGCTTGTTTTAAGTCACGAACTTTAGTTTTATAGTTATATTCATCAGTGGCAAATGTATTTTTGCGTTCTCTAATTGTCACTAAAAGGGCAGCAAACTCACGCTTAGCAGCGGCTAGTTCTGATGAACTTCTTGCTAAAATATCAAGTTCAGCATCTTTAATTTGTTGTTTAAGTTCAGCTTTTTCCCGCTTAATATCAGCGCGTAATACTTTACGCAGCCGTTTAATTTCACGTCTAGTGCGAATTGTTTTCCATTTAATTTCTTTTTCGTTCCAGCGTGAACCAGCGTTAATACGGTAGCCTTTAAAATAAATGCTCCCACTTGTGACGTCATATAGTTTAATAATCGAACGTCCGGTTGTTGTTTTACCACAGCCAGATTCCCCGACTAAACCAAAGACTTCACCTTTTTTAATATCAAAGGAAATATCATGAACAGCTTTTGTGCGTAATTTATTAGCACCGCGTCCCGAAGTAAAGAATTGTTTTAAATGCCGTACACTAAGAATAATATCTTGATCGACAAGTTCTTGTTTAAATGTTACTTCACGTCTTTTACGTTTTTTAAGCATCAAACTCTCCTCCTTTCCCCGCTCTTTCAAGTGAAATGCGAATTCGTTCGGAAACGATTTTTGGCATTTCGACTTTTGGTGCACGTGGATCAAGTAACCATGTCCGTGCGTAGTGCGTTTCACTTACTTTGAAGTACGGTGGTTCTTCAATAAAGTCAACTGCCATTGCGTATTTAGAACGTGGGGCAAAAGCATCACCCTTAGGTGGGTAAACCATGTTCGGTGGTGTACCAGGAATTGCTTCAAGCCGTTCTTTTGTATCAACATCAGGAATACTTGAGAGTAATGCCCAAGTATACGGATGTTTTGGATTGTAGAAGATTTCTTCAACTTTACCATATTCGACAATTCGGCCCGCATACATCACGGCGACGCGGTCCGCCATATTGGCGACAACACCGAGGTCGTGCGTAATAAAGATAACGGATAATTGCCGTTCGCGTTTAAGTCTTAAAATAAGTTCTAAGATTTGCGCTTGAATTGTAACGTCAAGCGCTGTTGTGGGCTCGTCACAAATTAAGATGTCAGGATTTTGAATTAAGGCAATCGCAATAACAATCCGTTGCCGCATCCCACCACTAAATTCAAATGGGTACTGACGGAAGCGTCGGGCAGCATTAGGAATACCGACCTCTTCCATAACTTTAACGGCCATATCGTGTGCGACTTGTTTTGTCACTCTTGTTTTATCGATATAGTTACGTTTTGCAGCAATTAACGCCTCTTTTAATTCTTTACGACGCTCTTCGTTTTTCGTAGCGCGGAGTTCAGCGCGTAATGTATCGCGTTCTTTTTTATACTCAGCTTTAATTTCTTTGTGATAAGCTTTTACTTCTGCTTTAGCTTTCTTTTGCGCAACTTTGAGTTTAGCTTTAAGTTCGGTTAAAACTGGTTTACTTTCTGCTTTCACGCGTCTAACAAGCGCACGATGTTCTAAATCAGCAGCTTTTTCTTCTTCAATTAAAGCGTCTAACTTAGCGCGTTTTTCTTCTTTCGTTAATGCTTTGTCAGCGCGAATATCTTGTGCTTTAAATTTATTACCGACTTTTAAGTTACGAAGTTTAAAGGCACTAGTATCGATTTCATCACGGAATTTTGTGACAGCGTTACGATAAGCAACATTTTCTTCATAAATCAAGTCTTCATACATTAATTTAAGCTTATTACCATTAATAATAATCGCTTCAGTAATTTGTTTACCAATACGCATCAAAGGATTTAAGCTTGAGAGTGGGTCTTGAAAAATCATTCCAATCTTTTTCCCACGAATACGGTGGAATTCTTCTTCACTGACTTTCGTTAAGTCTTCACCACCATACATTATTCTGCCACCTTCAACACGACCATTAACCGCTAAAATGCCCACCATCGTTTTAGCAGATACGCTCTTACCTGAGCCACTTTCACCAACGATGGCGAGAACTTCACCACGATAGAGTTCAAAACTTACCCCACGAACAGCGTGCAACCGGCCATAGTCAGTACTAAAGGAAATCGATAAGTCTTCAACTTTGATGACTACTTCTTTATCTGTATGTTTCATTATTCGACTCCTTTCAATGATGGGTTAAATGCATCACGAAGTCCGTTACCAAAGAGGTTAAAGGAAATCATGAGTAAAGCGATAATAAGTGAACCGGTAACAATTAAGTATGGATCAGTATAAATGTATGCTTGGACTTCACTGAGCGCGACCCCAAGACTTGTTAAGCCTTGTAACCCAAGCCCTAAGTAACTAATCGTCGCTTCACTAAAGATGATACCTGGAATCATCATGACGGCACCGGTCACAATTGGACCAATGGAGTTAGGTAAGATGTGCTTGAAAATTAAGCGACTATCTTTCGCCCCAAGTGTCCTACTTGCTAAAACATATTCTCGGCGTTTATAACGATAGAATTGACTACGCGTTACACTTGCCGTGCCGATCCAGCCTGTGAGAATAAGCGCTAAAAGGAAGACGCCAAAGTTATTCCCTAAGTGTAAGATTGTTAAGGTCATAATAATGATCCACGGTACCCCACCTAAGATTTCCGTAAAGCGTTCCATTAAAATATCAACTGTTCCGCCGTAGTAACCACTGATGGCACCCCAGACTAAACCGATAAAAATATTAATAGCGGCAGCACTAAAGCCTAAAATTAAGGATGTGCGTAAACCGTTAAAGACAATCTTAAAGAAATCTTGACCACGTTGATTCGTGCCAAAAAGGAAGAATGGTTCACGTGTGTAACCCATTTCCCGATAACGAGAAACAACGACATCATAGTTATATACATAAATTGTTGTCATCCCAGCTTTAACTGTTTGCCGTGGATGGGCAAAAGTAATTTCGCGATATTGTGATGTTTTGTCGTTTACAACTTCAAATGTATCCATCACGATTTGATAGTTAAAATCTGGTTTTGTATGATCGCTATGGGCCGGATCAAGGTCAAATTTAACTTTGCCATCACGACGGGCATTTAGTAAATCACTAATCCCAATGATACGATTAACTTCACCATAAACTGCTTTATAGTAATCGTATTCAAAACTAGCGCGAATGACACGACCTTCATAGAGCATTTGATTACCAGAAATAACTGTTTGATAGCGATATGGTATTTTTTCTTTATCACTTCGGCGTAGTAATAATTCATTCGCATCAGTGTAGTTATGTAGTTCAAAAGGATTTTCTTCAGCAGTAGTCGTTACCGCTAATTTATTTAAATATAATTGCGCGCGCGTACCATCTGGACTATTAGTTGCGGGCACATAAACACCAATTTGTACAGTGAATTCATCTTCTAATATCGCTGCAGGACGACTAGATAATACTACATCACTTAAATTAGTAGTAAAAGTACCATATTTCATACTTTGTTCTTGTAATACGACTAGTGTCGCATCACTGTTAGGACCGTTATAATACACAAGCACATAAATTTCGTAGTTATTATCACGATTAAGTTCAGTATCAGTTACAATCTCTAAATAATAATCATTAAGAGCAAAGTCTGCAGTAATTTTATTCGTTTGAATACCAGTAGCGAAACTGCTTCTATCACTAGAAATAAGCACTTTTCCGCCTGATGCGTATGGCGAAGCGAAGTTAGTGGTACCCTCGGTTAATTTTACTTCACCAACAATTGCTTCGTTATCGTAACCTACTGGATGATGTTTAGTTTCATCTTCATCAGTCGCATCATAAATGATGTTTTCAACATAGCGGCGACCGTTTAATACTGAAGTATTTTGAAAACCAGGCCACCTTGGTGGTAAGAAGCGATAATCTTCTTGCGAAGTAACGATATCGTTTTTATTAAAGATTGGCACAAATAACGCTAAAAGAATTAAAATGCCAATAATCACACCAGCGACAACACTTGATTTGTTTTTAACAAAACGCCTCATTGCGTCTTTAAAATATGTTGTCGGTTTAGTGTCAAATTTTAAGTCATGAATCTTTTCGTCTTGTTGAACAAACACGAAATCTTTTTCAGTAATTAATTGTTTCTTTTCACTCATTATTTTCGTGCCCCCATTCTAATTCTTGGGTCAACAATGCCGTAACTTAAGTCCACTAGTAATCCGGCAAAAAGACCAATTGTTGTATAAAGTGCCATGTCAACCATGACAACGTTATAGTCTTTATTTGTAATTGCTGTTACAAATAAGCTACCAATCCCGGGAATTCCGTATAATGCTTCAAGAATCATTGATCCTGATAAAATTCCAATAAATTGACCAATAATCATTGGCACAATTGGCACTAAACTATTACGTAAAGCGTGACGAATAACGGTTTGGCGTTTTGTTAAACCTTTCGTCCTTGCTAAAAGTAAGAATTCACTAGACATAATTTCCGTTAATTCAGCACGTGTATAACGAGTAAAGCCAGCGATAGTACCAAAGGATAACGCCATTACTGGAATGACATATGCTTTAGCTTGCATTTGCCACGATAAGCCTTCTGGCGGCCATTGTGATGGCAACCATTCTAATTTGTAAGCAAAGAATAGCATCAGGAATGTAATAAACACGAAAGACGGAATTGAGATAAAAATCATAACTCCAGTCGAGATAATGTGGTCCGGAAGTTTATTTTTTTGTAAAGCGGCAATAATACCAAACAAAAATCCTAACGGAACCGAAACAAAGAGAGCAATTATATTTAACTTCATTGACACTGGAAGTTTACGTGCGATGATTTCAATCGCTGGCACATTCCGTTCAATCCGTGAAGATACACCCCAGTCCCAGCGTGTAATGACATTACGAAGCCAACTTAAGTATTGGCGCATCACGGGCACTTGGTTGTAATAATATAATTTGCCACCGTCGTTAACAGTAACATCGACTGTTTGGCCTGGCATTAATGGTCCTTGAACTTGTACCATGTAGCCAAGGCGTACTTGGGTGTTGTAATACCTGAGTTGGTCTGGTGCTAATCCAATCGGTCGATCCATCGGTAAGAGTTTCATTAAAATAAATGTTAAGCTTAAAATAATGAACGCTGTGACAAACACAAGACCGACACGTTTTAGTATATATTTTCCCACAATTTAACCTCCTCTTATATAGGATTAAACATAGAAACATTGCCAGCGTTGGCTGGCAATGTCCATGTTTAGTAATTATAGCAAACTAATATTAGTTTGTATTTTTAACTGATAATAATTGTACCAATTAATTATTCACCAGCAGGTGCTTCTGGTGCAAACGATGACCAGTATAATTCGTAAAGGTTAGCACGATATTCTGGTATACCTTTATAGGTGTGAATGGTTGAAATGTAGATATCCATATAGTAAGCATCTTCTGGAACGCTAATGCCTTCCGCCACTACAGTCCACGCACCATTTTCAAATGTTGTAGCTGGGAGTGGAACGATGCTTTGGAATTCACCCTCGCTGTTATAGAAGACTAAGGCTAAGAAGCCACCAGTTTCTTCTTTAGTACCATTCGGGTCAGGTGTAATGACATATTCACCAGCTGGGTCAACATAATATGTACCTTGAGCAACAAAGTCATATTTGGTTGGGTCAGCTTCGTTGAAGCCAAAGTCTAAACCTTTGAGTGAGAATGATGGAACGGTTTTACCTTCTTCAATGATGGTTAAGCCAAGTGTACTTTCTAAGAGTGCGTCATATGAATAACGTTCTCCTTTGAAGACGAGTCCACCAACTTCGTATGAATTGTATGTATGACCAGTGTCATGACCCCATGAGAGGGTAAAGCCACTACGGTTGTCACTACAAAGAGTTAACATGAATGATAATGGATCTAAGGTGTTACCACTGATACTTCCGAAGGCGAAGTCAAATTCACCAAACATCATTGCATAGTATGCGTCCATCCAGTTTTGGGTTGCAAATAATTCAATGTCTAATTTGAATCCTTCGACTGCGTCGTTAAAGGCAGCTTCGATCATCCGTTTGAGTGGTCCGCCTTCGTCAACGGTTTGTTGGACAGTTTGGAAGTGAATACGTGGTCTAATAACGGTTGGGTTTTCAGCGGTTCCACGTGTATATTTACCTTCCGCGACTAAATCGTTCATTGCTTTGTTGAAGAGTTGGCCAGCAGCTTCTTTGTTAAAGCCATTTGTTTCAGTTGAACGGCCTTCAAGGACGGCTTGACCTTCTTCACTAACACGCCATGACACACCACTTTCTGGGTCAATCATGTATGCTTCACTCAAGAAGCCCAATGCTGGACGGCTACCAGTGGTATCAGCAAGTTGGTCACGATTTAATGAATAATAGACACCATTTAAGAAGTCTAAGTTGGACATGACTGGTTTGAGTTCCCATTCGCCACCTGGAGCGATTGAGCCTTCTTCACCAAATAATTCATTCCAACGTTCTTGGTTGGCAGCGTTAACTTGAAGTTTCCAAGTAGTGTCACCTTTGGTTTGACGTGCGCGTTCATCATTACGGTATTCTTTTAAGTAACTTGCAGGAACACCCGCGCTATGTAAGTTGTTTGCTAAGAATTGTTGGAAAGCAGTGTTGCTATCATCTAATATTGTAAAGACATAACCTTCGTGGGTATAGCGGTCTGCTTCAATCCAAAGTGGGTTTTTCTTAAAGACGACTTGTTTGTCTTTTTCCCAGATTTCAAGATTGTAAACACCAAGTGATAAGGTGTTGTCGATATCAGCCTTACCATAGTTTTCAACACCGACTTTGTCGATGAATGATTGTGGGATAGGCATGAATAAACCTGATGCTAAGTTGTACATCGCATAGAATGGTGATTTGGCTGAATTGAATTCAAATTCCATAGCTTGTTCGGCAACATTAAGTTTAATACCTTGTACGCGTTCAATGCTACGTTCGCCAACTGGTTTTTGTAATTCTTCAGCGACACCAACGAATCCGCTGTCTTTTGACGCTAAGTCAGTTCCGCGGAACCATCCGGTTTCAACCATGAGTTTGAATGGGACTAAGTAGTCTTCTAATTTGACTTCTAAGCCAGCAAATTCACTGTGGACACCTAAAGTGTTATATTTTAAGTCTCCACCAACTTTAAGAGGAACTCTCCACTTGGTAGCAGTACCAGTGGCTTCGTCAAAGTTTAAAGGAATTGGACGTTCGACGTCATTTGCGAGTAATGGATACCATTCATATCCTGTCTTATCCGCATTAAATTTTGTACCCCAATATCCTGAAGAGATAAGAGAGTGGAGGTCACCAGTAACGGATTCTTGTGAGTCCATATAGTTAATGGTACCTGGATCTTGACTAGTCCAAGTATGGTAGTACTTTGCACGTTCTGGAGCAACTTGTGATCCTGTAAGTGGTGCAAGAATTTCGGCTTCACCAACCCCGAATCCATAACCAACGACATAGTCGTCTGCTGGCATTTTGAGGTCGCTTGAGTAAAGCACGACAGCACTGTTGTCACGATAAGGAATACCACCGATGAATGTATCAAGGGCGTAACTTTCAAGAAGTGTTAAAATATCCTTACGATCTTTGATAGCAGCAGGATTTTCCCCAGCGAATGTTCTAACGCCACTAACGGCTGGAACAGTTTCGACTAAGACGTCTTCGCTGCTAACTTCTGATGGTGCTTCTACAGATGAGCTTGGCTTTTTACAACCGCTTAATGCGACTAATCCGAGAAGTCCAACGATTAACAGTTTTTTCTTTTTCATAAAACTTTCTCCTTTCTTATAGTTTTATAGGTTTATTATACATAGTACATTTAGATTGCCAAGAAATAGGATGAAAATATTTTCATGATAACGCTTACACTTGTTCCAAATTTGAAAAAATACGTGTTTTTTACCAAATTTAGTGAATATTTATAAAATAAAAGCCCCGTTTAAATAGGGACAATTAATACTAATTGTTGGATAAATCGATGAAGTCAACAGTTTTTATTTATTATCTGAATCGATTTCTTCATTAGTGGTGTCGTCATTACTAGCAGGCGCTTTTTCATCAACGACTTTTTGTTCTGCTTCCACGGCAGTAAGTGCAGCGTATTCTTGTTCACGAACTTTTAAAACTTGTGTAATGTAAGTTTTTGTTTGTTCGGGAAGATTTGGATTTTTAATAATTTCACGTAATTCAACAATGGCAAAACGAAGAATTTGTTCGCGTTTTTTCTCCATAACTGAATGATATAAATAAAAGGTAAAACGCGTAGTAAATGGTAAAGCGATAGTTAACACAACTAAACCAAGTAATTCAGCTTGTAAGAAAAGCGGACCATGCGGATTAATGGCTTGTAGTAAGAAATATCCGCCAACATTAAATAAAGTATATAGCGAAAAGACAATTAAAACAATCCCTGTTTGAACACGGCGTAAACTACTTTTAGTTTCAGCGTCACCTACAAAAGTATTGCGAAGCACAATAAAGCTCGTTGTTGGACGATGTTCAATAAATATCGAAAGGTAAATATTAAAAACACCTTTTACTATGATAAAGATAAGGCCGAGTGTTGCCACAAGGTTATATGCAAGTATTTGACTTGGTATATAAGGTTCGAGCAATAATTCTATTTTTGTTACTAAAACATTTAATGCGTCTGGTGTAGATGTTCCTTGAAACTCTAGCATTAAGTTAAACATTTGATCGTACACAGGCTTATCAAAGAAATAAATGAAGAGTGTCATTCCTAATCCAGCTATAAACATTCCGACCAAAAAGTAAATAAGGAAGACGACAACATTTCGTAAATTAAATATATGGCGTAATCTTCCGCTGCGGTAAGTGTTTTTATACAAATCAAAATACGCTCGACTATTACGTGGCGCTGGTGCACCAGACTCAATAAGTGCTGTGTATTCTGAAAATACAACAATTAGTGGAAAGATAACGAACACTAGCAAAATCGCTCCAAATAGCGCTAATTCGGTGGAATTTAAATATACTGTTACAAAGCTAAATGCTAAAAAGGCTAACGTTAATAATAAATAGCTTTTAATAGAACGCCGTTCGCGTTTATAGCGTTTAAATACTGTACGAAATGTTACCGATTTTTGCGCCATTTTCGTCCTCTTTTTTTGCGTAGATTTAGTTCATCAAATTCATGAACCCGCTTCAACAAATCTTCTGGATTAAGCGGGGCAATATCTCTACTCTCAATTTTTAAAATAAGTTTCATAAAATCACGAGTATCTATGACAAAGTTTGAACTATCATTAACTTCCAAATCAGTGATTTTCGTATCTTTACTCACGAGTGTAATAGCAATAAAAGTGGCATGATCAAGCGATGTTCTAAGGCTTAGTTTTTCCACTAATTTTTTATTTTTTAAAAGCGGACTATCAACCATAATTTCTTGTCCCTTTTTATCTTTTAAAATCCACTTGGAATCTTGAGCGTTTCCAGTTAAAACACCCTTAAATAAGTAATCATTAATGACATAAATATACTTATTACCAAAAAGCATGTGATCAATAAATAAAGATTCATTTGAAACAAGTTGAATCTCTAGTTTATTAATCAAATAATAATCGTAATACACCGCTGTTTTACGCACTACAGGATAAAAATATCGCAATAATGCAAAGCGTTGTAAAATCTTTTTTCTGAAGAAAAGAAAAATATTGACTAGTGCAAATAGCACTAGCACAACCGCTAGCGCTAATATCACATATTCCTTAACGCCAAAAACAGCAAATAACATAATTATTCTTCAGCAATTTCTAGGGCAACACGAATCATTTTTTCTAAACCGGTTTGCCGCTCTTCAACAGTTGCTTTTTTGGAATGATCAATAAAGCTATCAGTAACTGTTAAAAGGCATAGTGCTTTCTTTTTAAGTTTAGCAGCGGTTGTATAGAGCGCATATGATTCCATTTCCACACCTAATACACCAAGGTTCGCCCATTTTTTCCATGAATTTGGGTCATTATCATAAAATATGTCAGCGCTTAAAATATTGCCGACATGAACATTAATGCCAGAAGCGTTTGCAACTTCTTTAGCCTTAACTGCTAAATCAAAATCGCCAATCGCACTAAAAGTTCCACCCAAAAGATTGAATTGAGCAGCCCAATTAGAGTCAGTACAACTGCCAATTGCGACAATAATATCAAATAAATCAACTTCCGGTTGATAAGTGCCGCATGTTCCAACACGCATGATAGTTTCAACACCATAATATGTGTAGAGTTCATGACAATAAATGCCAATGGAAGGTAAACCCATCCCACTTGCCATAACTGATACTCTTTTTCCTTTATAATATCCGGTATAACCAAAAATATTACGAACATCAGTTACTCTTTTAACATCAGTAAGAAAAGTGTTTGCAATCCATTCAGCCCGCTTTGGATCGCCTGGCATTAATACAGTTTTAGCAAAATCTCCTTTTTTTGCATTAATGTGAGGTGTGCCCATATAATTATCTCCTTTAATTTTATTTTTTATTATAGCATTTATGCGCTCCACGTGGTACGAGTATATGCTAATCAAAAATAGTTTTGTCATGAAGCGCGGCATTGATCATTCGTTCAACTTCATGTTTTGTAACTTTATGTGAAAGTGGCGGCAAGTTATAAGGATCAACCCATTTTACGGTAAGTATTTCATGGTCATGTTCCCCAATAAACTCAACAAACTCAGCTTTAAACACTAAAACATATTCCGGCACAGAGATAGGAGTTTTAAAAGGTGTGCGATGCAAAAAGGCCACAATCCCCATAATTTTAATTTTTGCTCCAGCTTCTTCAGTTGTTTCTTTTAAGATGGCTTCAGTTGGGCTATCATATAAATCTGCCCATCCTCCAGGCAACGAAAAACCCCCGTCTTCCTTTTCTTGAACCATTAATAATTGGCCTTCTTTATTAAAAATNNGAACGCTAATATTTGGTGTTGGATAAATATCTCTTTTGAAATAATTATTTCGCTCTAAATTCACTGCTTGCAGATCTTCAAGTAATGAAAGCGTCATTTGTTCAATTTCAATATAATTTTTCTTTGCGTACGGGTCGGTTGTATATAATAATCCAATCTTAGCGATTGATTGTACTTTAATAAGAAAATCATAAAGGTTTTTACTATCCATAATAAATTTAGTATAACATACTAGTTTAAAGTGATGGCTTACTATGAATAATAATTTAACTACTTTTTATGTAT
>DBRT01000018.1:3498-32959 GCA_002306335.1 Caryophanales bacterium UBA1361 | reverse complement strand
ATTACTGCCAATGCTTTTAGCATTACTTTTAACAGGATGTGATAAAGGCGGAGAATCATAAACATCTCAAGGCGGTGGCGGCACCACAAGTCAAACTGGTGGCGGTACTACTAGCCAAGGTGGTGAAACTAGCTCATCGACTGATTTCTTTGTCGATAATGGTTATACCAAAACCAAAGGATGGCCTACTGCTTTAATTGGCGAATTCCTTTCACGTAACGGAATTACTGACACCATTCCAGAACTCTCAAATGTTAATACTTTGTATTATGCAACTAGTGAAGATCCGGCTAACTATGACTACTTTTCGCTAGCAATACCAGGTAGCGATCGTTCATCAGAATATAAAAACAAACTAACTGGTGCTGGTTACACAATTAAGCCAATTGATGCAGCCTTTGCTGGTGTTAGCAGAAATGAAACAATTGGAGTTACACTTGGATACTTAAAGAATTATGAAGGGGCACCTGATGCCTTATACATACTTTTCGTACCAAATACACCGGACTCCTTTGGTCTTCACTTGTTTGAAGAAGTACGTGGCTGGCCTACAGAAGTTATTACTTCATACTTAAGAAGAGTTGGAGTAGCAGAAACGCTTCCAGCCCTACCAAATGTTACAAAAAGCTATTATGCCTCGATGATGAGTGATGGGGAAGAAATGTTAGGTGTTTTTGTACCAGGTGGTGATCGTAGTGAAGAATATGGCGAAGTTCTAACTGCAAACGGCTTTATGTCTACTATGGGCATGTATTTTAATCCAGAAATGACTATTATTGTTTTCGACAAATATTTTGCAAAAAGCGATTACTCAATAATCGAAGGCACTTTATTTATAATTATGGCTAGCGCTAACGCTGAATAAACATACATTATCTATTCGTTTACAATTAATGCTTATAGTTTATTATTAAAACTTTCAACAATGGTCGCTATCCACTAGCGGCCATTTTTCTTTTGATTTAAAGTACTTTTATTTTGAAATAAAAAGCAATATTAGTATAATTCCTATTATTAAAGGAGAAGAAACTATGAAAAATAAATTATTTAGTACAGTTATGCTTTTAGTTTTACTATTAACTGGTTGTAAAGAAGGTTCATCTTCGATAACTAAAAGTGAAGAACCTAGCGCTCCTAGCACCGAAACTAGTGTAGTCATCGAAGATTCAAGCGAAGCAGCAAGTGAATATGCTGGATTAATTGGCATGGATACATATAACGATTGGCCATCAGCCGCTATTGATGAATATTTACTTAGTCATAATGTGGAAGAAAAGGTACCAGCGCTACCAAATGTAACAAGAAGTTATGTTGAATTAACGCTTGATGATCCAAATTTTGAGCACTATTTAACAGTGTTTATACCCGGCACAAATCAAGCTGAAGATTATACCGCTATTTTACAAGCAGTAAATTATCAAGTTGTATATTATGAAGAAGATGACTATTATATTGGACTTAATAGTGAAACCACGATTCAAATTGATTATTTCTATGTAACAGGTGACGCTGATTATCCTGATGGTATGTTTATTTTTATTGAAGCACTCGCAACTAACGGCGGCGGAACAATAGTTACCCCAGAAGGTATTCCATCAGTCATTGATTTTGCTACTGAAGACCAAATAACAAAACGCGATGCCTTGCAATCAATTTGGACAACAGAAAGTGGTGTCACAATGACGATTGATAAAGGTGCATCGACAGTAAATGTAGGAAATTTAACAGCCCAAAATGAGGTAGGTTACTTTACAAATCCGTTGCGGATTTACGCTGGACAAGTAGTTACTTTTACTGTTCCTGCTGAAGTACAAATTAATGCTGTGTTATTAGAAACTGCGGGCGCTTGGGAGAAGGGTGACTCTGTTTTAGCGGTTACTAATTCCGCTCCAGAAACAGTCGACTTTATTGCCGAAGGTGATAATGTACTTTTCACTTTATTTTCTCCAAGTAACACACTTACATTCTCATTAGCAGCGCAAGCTAGATTTAATAAAATAACTGTTTTTGTTATTTAATCAAATAGAATCATAAGATATTTTAAAAGAGGGTTTTGGCCCTCTTTTTTAAATAAAATAAGCTGTTTTTGCAAATTTTAATACTTTTTTGCTGTGTTTTGTTTTGATTTAATAAAATAGAATCCAATTGATAAACCAAAGAGAGCAATGACAAGGACAAGCATAACAATATCGCTAGTAAATGTATGCTTGTTCGTGTTTCCAAGTCCAAAGTTTTCATTGTATTCATAAGGTAAAGCATCACCTAAATGAAGTGCCCACGCTTCGTATCGGGCGCGACCATCTGTTAATCTTTGTTCTTCACCCGCTACAACTGTTTTAAAGTAATTAAGCTGCGACGGACTAAGCGAAAGCACTCTTGATTTATAAGGACTATATAAAGTTAAACATTGATTAGGAGTATCGCCTTCTGCCCTTATATCAACAGCAATAGTTAGGGCGGCATTTGTCGGTGTTGGTAAAGCAGCAATAAAATCTGTTCCATTACTTTTTTCAACTGGAGGAGCAATACCTTCAATAATAAACTTTCTTTGGGCAGACATCGTATTACTAATTTCAGGTGCTGCTGTTAATCCAAGATATGCATTAGCCGTTCCGACACCAACAAAATCAATAATAGAAGTATCACTTGTTGGATCCGCACCTGAAAGCGCAGTCGTTGAATTAACTAACGCCAGTTTCAAAGATTTTGCATGCATGAGAATAGAACCGACTGTTTCTGCTAATGGTAAGTTTCTCGTTCCACCAGAACCACTAGCTTCTTCAATTAAATAAAATGATTTTGGTGCAATCGTACCACTTAAATTAGTCACTTGCCAACTTGTTCCAGCTGCAGAAGCATACTGCACAGAGTACCCTTCAAGTGATAGCGGAAAATCAGCATAATTATATAATTCAATAAAGTCAGTTTTATATTCCGCCCCATCGTTACCACCACCACCATATACTTCACTTATAAATAAATAATCACTTACGACAAACTCTTTAACAAGAATAGTGTATGAGGTGTTTTTAGTAACTCCTTCATGTGTATAACTAATAGTAACACTTTGATTTCCAAGTGTATTTAAAGCTGTACCATTAGCAATGCTTGAAGTGTAATCAAGCACTGGTAGTGATGTCCCATCACTAAAATGTGCGGTTACTATGAGGCTATTTGTAGTAAAACCATCTCCTAAAAAGTAAGTTGTTTTAGCGTCTGTAGTATCAACTGTTATATGTGAAAGTACCGTTTCACCAAGACCACCAGGATTAGTGCCAACGCTAGATGTTTCAGGAGCATTAGTCGCTCCCGCACCGGTATAAGTTGGGTCATAAGCAATCCGTGCCCACTGCGGATAATCAATAAAGGGATTGCGATTGCCTTGATAGTTATTCGCAATTAAGTTGTTTCTTCTAATTTCATATTCACTAACAGGATCTTCTTCGTGCCATTGCAGTAATGTTTCAAGACAACCAGCTTGGCCGGTTAGTGTCGCACTAGCTTCTCTTGCAGCAGGAGAACCGTTTACTAGTTCTAGTTTTGGATGTAGTTTATCAATATATTCATAATAACGCGCTGGCATATAAAACATAGCGCGAGCAATATCACCTTTATATTCATCAAGTGGTTCAAACACTTTTGATGTATAACCTTCAATATTTCCGTTGCGGCCAACATAAGTATCGTGGTCACTTTGATAATTAGTAATATTAGAGGTTGGAACCCCATAATTATTATTACTATGCGCTTGTTGATTAGCCTTAACATCACTTGGCCATAGTGAGTGGAAGTCACTTCCCGCCCCACCAGTGCGACCAAAGGCACCTAAAGATTGCGGCCAAATATGTTCTCTATCAAAACTAACACGACTCGCACCTTCATTTTTAAAGCGATCAGCAGTATTAATATCATCATTATAGTCAGCGTATAATTTATGAATGAATCCATTGTCATTGACATAGTCAAAATTTTCTAAATTCGCTGGTGATACGGTATCAATTGCATCTAATTCCCAATTACGATCAATGATTTTATAAATATATCGATGCGTATTATTCTCATAGTCATACTCATTATGATCTTTAATAACAGAGTAGAGAAATTCAAGTAATTCGTCTCCCGTTTTTCCTTCAACACCAGTGTAATATGCACTTACTTCCGCGTCAGTGTTATTTTCGAAAACAATCGTCGTCGGCATCGGTGTTGCTGCATTAAGTTTTTCAATGTTTGATATCGGGGATTTTAGACCACTTAGTAATAACATAATAAGTGGCAAGGTCATTAATCTTTTTTTCATCATTAACTCCAATCTTCTTATTAAATTAACATTTAAATTATACCATTTATCCTTAAGTAACAAAGAAGGGCGATATTTTATTTAGTGTTATCTTTAACACTTTCATGAATAAAAGCATAAAATATAAAATATGAATATAAAAGAAAAGAAATTAAAACCAGGTATTAAAAAGAAAATGTCACCATATCTAATTATTGTGCTTTCTTTTTTAAGTGTAATTATTATTGGTGCCTTGTTACTTTCATTACCGTTTGCGAAGCAAGAAGGAGTAACACTCTCATTTTTGGATACTTTCTTTATTTCTACTTCTGCGGTTACAATTACAGGTTTGTCACCCATTCATAATTTATCCACTACATTTTCAGTATTTGGTAAAGTTGTAATTGCACTATTAACACAAATAGGTGGGCTTGGCGTCATCACTTTAAGTGTGTTTGTGATGATTTTAATTGGGATGAAAATTGGGATTTCTAATCGTGTTCTTTTACAAACAAATCTTAACTCACCAAGTATGGCGGGTGTTGTTAATCTAATTAAGAAAATTGTCATATTTACACTCATTGTTGAATTTATCGGTTTTCTTATTAATCTAGCCGTTTTTATCCCGTTATTTCCTTTGCCAAAAGCGATTGGTATAAGTGCTTTTCACGCCATAGCGTCATTTAACAATTCAGGTTTTGACATATTAGGGGATAGCTCTTTAATAAATTATCAAGATAATATTCTCTTACTAATCAATACTGCACTGATGATTATGATTGGTGGTCTTGGCTTTATTGCTATCCAAGATATATTTACAAAACGTTCAATTAAGAAATTAAGCATCCATACAAAAATAGTAATTAAAGTTAACATTTTCTTATGGATAGTTGGTACTTTAGTCATCAAACTTGCGCAAATTGGCGGTGAATCGACAAGTTGGCTTACTGCTTTCTTTATGAGCGTGAGCGCGAGAACCGCTGGTTTTGCTGCTGAAAAATTAGTAAATTTCCATAGTTTAAGTTTATTAATGCTTATTTGTTTAATGTTTATCGGCGGTTCACCTAGTTCCACTGCTGGGGGTATAAAGACAACAACTTTTTATACTCTTACAAAAAGTATGATTAGCTACGGACTTGGGAAACCTACTACAACTTATAACCGTGTTATTGACCAAGAATCAAAAAATAAGGCGTTTTTGCTGCTGTTTACCGCATTAACCGGCGTTGTAATAGGGACCGCGCTAATCTTATTCTTTGATAATTTAACTATTGGACGAGCTCTTTTTGAAACTGTATCTGCATTGTCTAATGTGGGCTTATCAGTCGGAACTACGGCGACACTAAGCAGCGCTAGCAAAGTCGTTTTAATTGTACTTATGTTTGCAGGAAGGGTTGGTCCGCTAACAATTATGTCACTGATGAATCGCGACTGGTATAAAATTGGAGCGCATCCAGTAGATTATTTAGAAGAAAAAATAATTATAGGTTAAAATATATTTATGAAAAGTATTGCAATTATTGGTTTAAGTAGATTTGGCTTAAGTTTAGTAGAAGCTTTTAGCAAGTTAGATGTTGAATTAGTCGCTATTGATATGGACGAAGAGCAAGTCCGTAAGGCCGGCGACTTTATTCAAAATGTTTTTATTGCTGATTCCACTAGTATTGAGTCTTTAAGAGCTGCTGGTATCGCTAATGTTGATCATGCAATTGTCGCGATAGGACAAAATGAAAGAATCAATTTAACTACTAGCATTATTTCAGTCATCAAATTAAAAGAATTAGGCATTAAAGAAATTACCGCTCGTGCTGACGAAGAAGATTACGCAGAGGTTTTAACATTAGTTGGTGCGACTAATATCGTTATGCCACTTGATATCGCAGCGGAAAGAATCGCTAATAAAATAGCAGCCGGTAATGTTCTTGATTATTTCAATGTCCGGCGCGATTACGATGTTTACGAAGTTAAAATAAGTGATGACTTTGAACCACTTCCAATTATCAAACTTGACTCACGTACCCGCTATAAAATAAATATATTGTTAATCGAGCGCAATAAAGTGCTCTATGTTCCAACAAAAGATACGATATTAGAACCAGGTGACGAAATTTTTGTTTTTGGTAAAAAACAAGACATTCCAAAGGTTCTTAGTGTCTTTAATTAATCTTCTTCTTGGTTATGAAAATTTTAAATATAACATCGATTGGCACAAATTTAAAAATGTGTGCTATGATTAAATTAATTGAAGAAGGAGTTTTATTATGGCCAAAGTAAAATTATCAGGCATTTACAAACGTTACGAAGGTAACAAAAACTTTTCGGTTAGTGATTTTAACCTAGAAATCGGTGAAAAAGAATTTATTGTTTTTGTTGGTCCATCAGGCTGTGGTAAGTCCACAACTTTACGGATGATTG
This sequence comes from Caryophanales bacterium UBA1361, assembly GCA_002306335.1. GTDB lineage: Bacteria > Bacillota_I > Bacilli_A > RFN20 > CAG-826 > UBA1361. The sequence continues at coordinate 26,268 of DBRT01000018.1, read as the reverse complement.
CTGGGTTAGAAGATATTACCGATGGGGAACTTTACATTGACGGAGTGCTCGTTAATGACTTACCCCCGAAAGACCGCGGAATTGCAATGGTTTTCCAAAGCTATGCACTTTATCCGCATATGACTGTGTTTGACAACATGGCATTTGGACTAAAAGTCCAACGTCTCCCAAAAGATGAAATCAAACGCCGTGTTCATGAAGCAGCAAGGATTCTTGAAATCGAACATTATCTCCAAAGAAAACCACGTGCGCTCTCTGGTGGTGAAAGACAACGGGTTGCTTTAGGACGTGCAATTGTTCGTCAAACTGAAGTTGTATTAATGGACGAACCTTTATCAAACTTAGACGCGAAACTTCGTGTGCAAATGCGTTCAGAAATTATTAGACTTCACGAAACATTAGGTAGTACAACAATTTATGTTACTCACGACCAAACCGAAGCAATGACAATGGCCTCACGTATCGTTGTTATGAAAGACGGATTCATCCAACAAGTTGGTTCACCAATTGAAATTTATCATAATCCAGCGAACTTATTCGTCGCTAGTTTCATTGGTTCCCCACCGATGAACTTCTTTAATGTTGTTGTGCAAAAAGACCATCTTGAATTCGTTCATTATGAAGAACGCGAAGAAGAAACTGAAGATGGCGAAGATAAAGTCGAACTCGTCAGTGTTAAAGAACGTGTCGTTGATGGTAAATTACCAATTCCTGCTAGTTTAGCGAAAAAACTTAAGGGTTATGTTGGGAAGGAAGTCGTCTTTGGCGTCCGTCCAGAAAATGTCAACTATGCCACAAGCGAAGGTGGCCGCGAATACGCTGACTTTAAACAAAACTTCACTGTTGAAATCGCTGAATTACTTGGTAACGAATATATCGTTCACTCCAAATTATTCGGTCAAAAAATTATTTCGAAATTACTCGTCGATCCCGCTAATGCAATCCACATTGGGGCAAAACTTGACTTAGTAATTGACTTTGACAAAGTCGCTTTCTTCAAAGTTGATACCGAAGCAGAAGCTGCCGAATTACCGAGCGCTGAATTAAATAAACGTATCGAACTCAAGTAATAATCAACAAAATTCGAGAAAAAGCTCCGCTAACAGGAGCTTTTTTTGATTATAATCAAACGGTTTCCAAATTATATACATTTATCATTTGTCAAAATATAAAATAATTACTATAATGACTATGTCTAAACTTAAATATTGGCAGAGCTTAACTATCGTTAGCATTTTTAGGCTCTCCCACAAAACAATGAGAAAGGAGAATTTATGTTTAAACAAAAACGTATCGCTTTACTTGTTGCAGGTTTGCTTTTACTTGCCGGCTGTAATGGCGGCAGTAGCGCTGATGTCAGTGGTGATGTTAGTCAAGGAACAACAAGCCAAACAACAACAACGAGTGAAGGCGGATCAAAGGAGCGTGTCCGTCTATCAGTGTGGGGCTCAAGTGCTGAAGAACCACTCTATCACAAACACGCTGCTGAATTCCAAGAGAAGCATCCAGAAATTAACTTCTCAATTAGTTACGCTGACGTTGGAGAAGCTGATGCCGCAACAAACGTCCTTCAAGACGTAAGTACTGCTGCTGACGTATTTTTCTTCGCAGATGACCAACTTCCAACAATGCAAGCTCGTGAAGTTATCGCAAAATTACCAAAAGGTTATGCGAATAAAGTTAAAGAGCGTGACGTTGCTAGTGCTGCCGAAAACGCAAGTTCAGCAGTGGACGATGAACTTTATGCATTCCCTGTTACAAATGACAACGGCTATATGCTTATTTACAATAAGGCATTCTTAACAGAAACCGACGTCGAAACTTTAGAAGGAATTATGGCGAAAACTACTGCCGACCATCAATTTGTCGTTGATATGGGTAATGGGTATTATGCAACTTCCTTCATTCAATATCTCTGTGATATCGCTTATAATCCAATTACAAAACTTCATACCACTAACTTCAACAGTGCTGAAGCAGTTGACGCCTTACAAGGTGTTAGCAATCTCTTAAAACCAAGAGTAGACAACGGATTTAAATCAGTTGACTTTAACGGTGCTGCACTTGACGACTTAAGTGATGCCAATGGTAACAAAGTTATCGCTGCTGTTACTGGTGTGTGGAATACCGAACTCTTAAAAGAAAAATTAGGTGAAAACCTTGGTGCCGCTAAGCTCCCAACATTTAAGAGTGCAAACGGAACAACCGTACAATGGGGTTCCTTTGCTGGTTCCAAATTAGTTGGTGTTAAATCTTCTAGTAATAACCTCGGATGGGCACTTGCCTTTGCCGACTACATTACTGACGAAGCCGCCCAACGCTATCGTTTTGAAACAAACGGATGGGGTCCATCAAACAAAAACTTACTTGCGGACGAAGAACTCTTAGCCGACCATGTTACCCTTAAAGCACTTGGTGCCCAAGCACCATATGCTATTTCACAAGCAAAATCAGTTGGCTCCAAATTCTGGGACAATGCTGCTATCGTTGGTAACTTCTTATGGAAGGGTCCAGCAAGTGAAGAATCACCACAAACACTTCAAGCAACACTTGATGCCTTTGTGGATGCCTTAACAAAATAATATAAAATTATTAAACACATATAATCGATTAATTTTTAATTAATTTTGGGAGCCAGTTCATCGCTGGCTCTCCTATCTTTCTAGAAATGAGGCCATAAAATATGGAAACAAGTGATAAAAAAGTCAAATCGACCCACTCACGTACGGCTGGCACTTGGTTTAAAGATTTCTTGTCCACAATTGGTGGTTTCTTTGTGCGTTTAGGCAAAGGAATCGTCAATTTTTTTATTGATACAGGAATTGCCATTAAAAACACTTTCGTTAATTTATGGAAAATGATTAAAAACTTTTTTGTATCAGTTTACACACACTTTGTCAAAGGAGGATGGCGCACTAAATTGTCGCACTTCATAATGGGAAGTGGACAAATGTCAATGGGCCGTCCAATAAAAGGCATTATTTATCTTTTAATCCAAGTAGCGTATTTCATTTTCATGTTCGTCCCAGGAGGAGGACTAGCATGGTTAATTAAATTTAGAACACTCGGAGAAGTTGCGGTTGAATATATGGCGGAATGTACTTGGCCACCAGGTGCTCCTATTGAAGATTGTGACCCAGATTTTATTACATATGAGAAACCTATCTTTAAAGATAACTCGCTCTTAATTATGTTATTCTCGGTCGCAACAATTTTAATTACCGTCTTTTTCATCGTTATGTACTTTGTTCAAGTTCACGGCACTTTTAAAGCAGAAAAAGCTTATAACGAAGCAAAAGCAAAATATGAACTTGCGAAAAGTGAAGGTAGTGAAGAAGCATTTAAGAACCCACTTCCAAAATTTACTGATGAACTTAAGTCATTATTAAATGAAAGGTTCCACTTCACGACACTCTCACTTCCGGCAATAACATTAACGATGTTTACGATATTACCGCTTGTCTTTATGATTTTGCTCGCGTTTACTAACTATAACCGCGACACTGCCCCGCCGAATAAATTATTTACTTGGGTTGGGTTAGACACATTTAAAAATTTATTTAGTACAAAAGGCGCTTCCGCTACTAATGCGACATTTGGTAGTGCGATGGTAAGAATCTTGAAATGGACATTTACCTGGGCATTCTTTGCGACTTTTACTAACTATATTTTCGGATTAATTCTCGCAATGATTATTAATCGCAAGAGCATTAAATTAAAGAAACTGTGGCGAACCATCTTTGTTATTTCCATTGCCGTTCCCCAATTTGTTACCTTGCTCTTAATGAACCAATTACTTAAAGAATACGGACCGCTTAATGAAACACTATTACAGTGGGGATGGATTAGTCAACGGATTAAATTCCTCGATGATCCAGTCCTAGCTAAAATTACGGTCATTGTCGTAAATATTTGGGTTGGGGTTCCTTACACAATGCTATTAACGTCGGGTATCTTAATGAATATTCCGACTGAATTATATGAATCAGCGAAAATTGACGGCGCTGGACCTGTCCGACAATTCTTCCAAATTACGATGCCTTACATCTTGTTTGTTACAGGTCCGTACTTAATTACCCAATTCATTGGGAACATTAATAACTTTAACGTTATATTCTTCCTGACAGGTGGGGGACCAAGTACTGGTATTCCTGGCGTACCGTATGGTCACACTGATATTTTAATTACGTGGCTATACGCGCTTACCGTTGGAGGAGCACATGAAGAGTACGCGATTGGTAGCGCACTAGGGATCTTCATCTTCCTTATCAGTGCGACTATTACTTTAGTGCTCTATTCGCGGACATCCGCAGCACAATCGGAAGGAGACTTTGCATAATATGAGTAAAAATGTTAAAAAAGATGTTGTTACTGAACAACCAACAGGCTTACACGCTAGTGCGGCCTCCTCACGAATTCCAAAGGGTAAAGTTAAGTTTTGGCAAAATCAACGTGTGATACGCGGTGTTGTCGATGCTTTCCTTTATGTCTTACTAGCGGCAATGTGTGTGGCGTGGATTTTCCCGATTATTTGGTTAATCGCTAACGCACTCCGCATTGAGTCAACTGGACCTGTTTCTTACCTTTTCCCGCGAGAAATCGGCTTTGATAACTTTAGACGACTTTTCACTACAGCAGAAATGCCGTACTTAAAATGGTTTACAAATACGCTAATTGTGGCGACATTTAGTAGTATCATTTCCACAACTATCGTCTTACTTACAAGTTATACCTTTAGCCGACTTCGTTTTAAAGCGCGCAAAGGTCTTATGAAATTTTTAATGATTCTCGGAATGTTCCCTGGCTTCATGTCAATGATTGCAATTTTCCACATCTTAAAAGCGATTGGATTATTACCAACCGAAACACGACCAGAAGTTCCTGTTTCTAATTACCTCATCTCACTTATCCTTGTTGGTACAAGCGGAGCAGCGATGGGGTATCTCGTCTCTAAAGGCTACTTTGATACGATTAGTAAATCAATCGATGAAGCAGCGGAAATTGACGGTGCTAATAAAGCACAAATCTTCTGGCATATTATTTTGCCACTTTCAAAACCAATTCTAATTTACACCGCCTTAGGTGCATTTATGGGCCCGTGGGGTGACTATATCTTCGTTGCCACGATTACACGTGGTAAACGTGAAGCGTGGAACATTGCCCGCGGACTTTATGACATGATTAATGGCGGTCTAGAAAAACTTGGTAAGTACTTCACGCTCTTCTGTGCAGGAGCAGTACTCATTTCAATTCCAATTACAATTCTCTTCGTCTTCATGCAACGCTATTATGTCAGCGGTGTAACAGGTGGAGCAGTTAAGGGATAACCATGAAAGCAAAACAAAGCCTTCGTGCTTTAATGCTTATCTTCCCCTTACTATTTATGGCAAGTTGTAAAGATTTACCAAGCGAAAGTGTTTCGAGTGAAGAAATACTACAAGCGCCGACGGATTACGAAATTGATGAGTCAATCACTAATGAAAAAGGCGGCGTATACTATCAAATTTTCGTGCGCTCATTCGCTGACACAAATGCGGATGGTCATGGCGACTTAAAAGGTATCACTGATAAAATTCCATATTTACAAGAACTAGGAGTGAAGGGTATTTGGTTAACCCCGATTAACCCTTCACCTAGTTATCATGGCTATGATGTAACCGATTATAAAGCGATTCATCCTGACTTTGGTACGCTTGATGACTTTGATACTTTAATCAGTGTCGCAGCAGAACATAATATTGATGTTATTATTGATCTCGTTATTAATCACACTGCGCGCACGCACCCGTGGTTTCTTGAGGGGAGAAGACGGTTTAATACACCAGAATACAATCCTAACGACCCAAATGATAAAGGTAACTGGTATGACTTTTACATTGAAAATGGCGAAGTAAAAGTTAAAATTGGTTACTTTGGCGACCATATGCCTGAACTACTACTCAACAATACAGCCGTACGTGAAGAAATTACGAGCATTAGTAAATTTTGGCTTGATCGCGGGGTTAAAGGGTTTAGACTTGACGCTGCGGGTCATTTCTTTGAAACTCATCCGGAAAACATCGACTTTTTAGGGTGGTTTAGCGATATGGTTAAAAGTTATAAACCCGATAGTTATATCGTCGCTGAAGCATGGGAAAACTTTAATGTGCAAAAGTATTACTACGCCGGGGTTGAATCACTCTTTAATTTTGATGGCGCTAACGCGACTGGGTTTATAATTGACAGCATTATGGCGCGCTCTGGTCCGCAACTTTCGCATTACATTAGCAACGCCTTTAGTGACGCATATGCAATTAATGAAAATGCACTAATGGCAATGTTCTTAACTAACCATGATATGGACCGTTCTAGTCAAATGTTCACAGGTGATCAATTAGAACGACAAAAACTCGGCGCAAGCGTCTACATCTTAACGCCTGGTGTTCCCTTTATGTATTATGGGGAAGAAATTGGGTTAAAAGGTAGTAGACAAGGCGCGATGACTGATGCAAATCGCCGCTTACCAATGATTTGGAAAAGAGTCGGTGATAAACATCGCACTAATCCACCGATTGGTACTACTTACAATATGGCGAATCAAGTAAAGTATGGGGCAGAAGATTTACTTAGTGAACCGTTTAGTTTACTTAACCATTACCGCAAGGTAATTAATGTAAGAAACTTTCACCCATGGATTAAAAACGCTCGCGCTTATAATTTAAGACTTAATAATAACGGTGTTACTGGTTTAACACTAAAAGAACATAATGGCCAGCGTGAACTGCATGTAATTCACAACTTACTTGCCGAAGAAGTTTCGCTGAACCTTACACGCTTCATTAGTGAATATGAAATAGAAATTATTCATGACATTTACACTACCGGCACAAGGGCAAAGTATGTTGATGGCTCATTAACACTAGCCCCTTATAGCAGTGTCGTATTAAGGAGGAAATAAAATGCGTCAAGCAGGCATTTTACTAGCGGTCAGTAGTTTACCGGGCAAACACGGTATTGGGGACTTTGGTCCAAGTGGCCGCACTTTTATTCGTAAAGCTAGCAAAACTGGCTTTAAATTATGGCAAATCTTACCTGTTAACCCGCTTGGTTACGGTAATTCGCCTTATCAACCATTTGGCTCGAAACCATTTGATGAAATTTATATTAGTCTCGAACTTTTAACAAAAGAAGGATTACTACCGGAAGTTCCTAGCTACTTTGCGCGCAGTAAAAAAGTTCGCTATGACAAAGTGCGTAAATTTAAACTGCGTCATTTAAAACGCGCCTTTAATAATTTTAAAAAACAAGGCCGACGCGGGTTTAAAAAATGGGTTAAAGATAATAAATGGGTTAAAGATTACGCGATCTTTATTACCTTTAAACGTGATAACAACTTAGTGCAATGGCATTACTGGAAAGAAGCGCAACGTGAATGGAGTAAAACGCGCCGTGGTGTGAACTTAAAACCATTTGCGAAAGCCATTGAATTTGAAATGTGGTTACAATACATTGCTTATAAACAATGGATGGATCTCCGCGCTTACGCTCATCGTTACGGGATGCAAATAGTTGGCGATATCCCGATTTACGTGGGTATTGATAGTGTTGACGTTTGGACTAATCGTAAAGCATTCTTGCTTGACGAAAATGATGAGCCAACATTCGTTGGTGGTGTGCCAGGCGACTACTTTAACGCTGATGGTCAACTGTGGGGTAACCCGCTTTATGACTGGGACTACTTAGCGGAAACCGGCTTTGAATTTTGGGTTGATAGACTGCGTTATAACGCTAGACTTTTTGATATTATCCGCATTGACCACTTCCGCGGTTTTGATTCCTATTGGAAAATTCCCGCCGGTAGCAGTCGCGCTAATGATGGACACTGGGCTTATCCGCCAGGATACGCACTCTTTGATAAAATATACGAAGAATTACCAGATATCAAAATTATCGCTGAAGACTTAGGTGACTTACGCCCAGAAGTATTAGAACTCCGTGACCATTATAATTTACCAGGAATGGAAATTACATCTTTCACTTTTAATCCCTTTGAAAAGCGCGATGAAAATGCATGGTTAGAAAATCGTTGTATTTATCCAGGTACACATGATAACTCGCCAATTCGCGGCTATTTCAAGTGGAAAGATAAAAAGTTTATGAAAGCAGCGAATAAATTATTAGATGATTTAGGCTTTAATGAATTTGATAATTTCTACGACAACTTTATGGCGATGAATTTTGGTAGTGACGCGCGTTACGCTATTTTCCAAATGCAGGATTTATTGCGTTTAGGGGATGAAGCCAAGATGAATTCTCCAAGTACAATTGGTAGCCCAAACTGGGAATGGAAAATGCAAGACTTTAAGACTTTTGATGAAGAAAGTTCTTTATACGCATATTTAATTGAGAAATATAATCGTTAAGAAAGGAGAGAAATTTATGAAAAAACTTTTCACAATACTTCTCGCCTCTTTGATGGTGTTTGGCAGTACTGATAAAAGTGCACCGAAAAGAGCAGTAGGTCCAAAACCTACTTTAGAAGTGGAAAAAGTACTGACGCCAGAGCAGGCTTACGCTGAACCGCATATCGTCTTTCACTATTTTAGAAATGACGCTAATTATGCGCGTTATGCGATGTGGATTTGGGGTCAAGATGAAGATGGATCAGAATATAACTTCACCGAAACTGATGCATACGGAAAATATTTACATGTGCCAGTGGCGAATTTTACCGATCAAACACAAATTAACTTCCTCTTAAAAACAAAGGGAAGCTGGGAATGGCAAACACCTGATGTAAATATTCAGTATAGTGATTTTACATTTGATACCGTTACTAACGCCTATCACTTTTATTTAGTAAACGGTTTAATTACTGTATTTGCTAGTGCTGAAGAAGCAAAAGCAAACCAAGTAACTGAAAGTATCTTTGCAAGTAAAAATACAGTTCGTGTTTCCACTAATAATGAGCCAACAACTTTTGTGATTAAGGCTGATGGCACAAATGTCACAAGTGGAGCGGCAGAGCATACTTATAATAACAACACATGGTCATATGTGTTTACCGTTAATTTAGGCGCAGCATTCCTTCCTGACTTTAGTAAAGCTTACACTGTCGAAGTCGCTTTTACCGCAGGCAGTGCTGTCATTAGTGAAATTGGTTTATCGGGATTATTTGATGATCCTTATTTTATTGAAAACATGACTTATAATGGCCAAGACTTAGGGGTTACTTATTCACCCACTAAATCAACATTTAAAGCATGGGCACCAACTGCTTCTGAATTAAAATTACGGATTTATGAAAGTGGTACACCGGTCGCTCTAAATGCTGATCTTGGTAATGACACATATACAGAACACGATTTCGTGCGCACTGAAAAAGGTGTATGGAGCGCTGAACTTGCGGGTGATTATCACGGCAAATACTACACTTTTGTCGCTAAACACCCAACAGGCTATGTTGAATTAATTGATCCATACGCTAAAAGTGCTGGAATTAATGGTGTCCGCGGGATGATCGTTGATTTTAGTAAAACAAATCCGACAGGGTGGGATGAAGTTGATTACCCAGTAAAATCACACACCGAAATTATTCCTTACGAACTCCATGTCGCCGACCTTACTGCGGATGAGAGTTGGAATGGGAGCGAAGAAAATCGCAAACGCTTCCTTGGTTTAATCGAAGAAGGCACAACTTACACCGCTGGTGGTGTCACAGTGAAAACCGGCTTTGATCACATTAAAGAATTAGGAATTAATGCCCTACAAATCATTCCGTTCTACGATCAAGCTAATGATGAACGCGAACCATCCTTTAACTGGGGTTATAACCCACAAAACTATGATGTTTTAGAAGGTTCTTACTCAAGTAACCCGTATGACGGTCTCGTGCGTATTCGTGAATTTAAACAAGTCGTTAAAGCTTACGCTGCCGAAGATATTCGTATTATCATGGATGTCGTTTATAATCACGTTGCAAACCTTGGTGGTCACTCCTTTAATAAATTAGTGCCTGGCTACTATTTCCGTTATAATGCTGACGGTTCACCAACAAGCGCTAGTGGGTGCGGTAATGACACGGCAAGTGAACGCATCATGATGGAAAACTTCATGCGTGATTCCACTGCTTTCTGGACGAAAGAATATAAAATCGGTGGCTTCCGCTTCGACTTAATGGGCTTACACACTGTTAAATCAATGAATACAGTACGTAATCGTCTCGTGGAAATTCGTCCTGACATCTTCATTATCGGTGAAGCGTGGGATATGGGTGGCGGTAGTGTAAGTGCTAATGGCGCTAATCAAAATAACATTCATAAAGTTCCAGGAGTCGGAGCATTTAATGATAAATTACGTGACTCTGTTAAAGGTGATACAAATGGTAAAGCACGCGGTTTTGTCCAACAAGCCGCTAGTGAAATTTATCAAGGAACAAAAAATAGTATAAAAGACGGGATGCTTGGCAAGATTAGTGGCACACAAAGTAGTCCTGTGCAAACAGTAAACTATGTGGCTTGTCACGATAACCTTGCACTATATGACAAGTTAGTCAACGCTGGTGGCCATTTATTTGGACTAGACCAACTAGCGCAACAAAATATCCAAGCTGAAGCAATTTCACTACTCTCACAAGGTGTTTCCTTTATTCACGCTGGTAGTGAAATCTTACGTTCTAAACCACTTGGTGACGGTAAGTTTGATCATAACTCTTACCAAAGCCCGTATAGTGTTAATAGCATTAAGTGGAATGAAAAAGTTACTAATTTAAATGTCTTTGAACGCTATAAAGAATTAATTGCCATTAAACGTGATACCCCTGGATTCCACTACACCACAAGTGCGGAAATCAGCGCCAATGTTAGTGTCAAATTTGGTTCAGAAATCGGGTACCAAGATACACTTATCAAACTAGTGGTCGTTGATGGCGAAACTACTTACACTGCTTACTTCCTAGGTGCAGGTACGCGTGTTCGTATAAACGATTTAGAAGGACAATATGTACTCTTTGATTCGACAAACACGATGGAAAAATGGTCAGTGCTCGGTAAGAGTGTTTCCTTAAGTAGCAATGCGACAATCGTGACTGTTTCTGGCGAAGGTGTTACTCCGCCTGATTCAAGCGAAGAGCCAGTTACTTCAAGCAGCGAAGAACCAAGCACTCCGCCGGCAACAAGTACTCCGGACTTACCAAGTAGTGAAACGCTTCCAAGTGAAGAAGGGGAAGAGGCTAATCTTACTTGGCTCTATATTACTATCCCATCACTCACCGTTGTTGGTGTTGGTGTTGGCTTAATATTATTCTTCCGCAAAAAGAAATTATCAGTATAATTAGCCGTTTATAACTAATATTTCGGCAATTTCCACTCATTTAGGCAAATACTTCGAATATTATGCATTATAACTATGTTATTAAACAGCTTTAGTCCTTAGCATATTCTTGACTGTTAAGGGTGAAAAGTTGTATAATAAATAAGCCAAAGAAACCATTTAGGCAAAAAAATAGAAAAGGAGAAAATAATGAAAAAACTATTTAAAGGTCTTTTCACCACTGCTTTAGCCGTAGGCTTACTCGCAGGATGTAAAGGCGGAGCATCTTCATCAGAAATTGTTACCCCTTCATCAGAAGATACGAGAGCAAAGCATAGTGTCGTCTTAAAAAACTATGATGGTACTTACATTGATACCCTCCAAATTAGAGAAGGCGATAAGGCTACTAAACCAGCAGATCCAGCCGAATTCAAGCCAGGCGATGATTTCACATTCCGTGGCTGGCATAAAGAAGCTAGATTACAACTTGGTGAAGATTATGAAGCTTATGACTGGGATACCCCAGTTACCAGCGAAGTTAAACTTCTAGCCCTTTGGGAAGGTTCAGATGTTTACGTTACATTCTACGTTAATGAACTTGCTGTCATTCACGAAGAAATTAAAGTAAAAGCAGGACATATCTTACTCGAGATGCCAGAAGATCCTGTTCGTGATGGATACGAATTCCTTGGCTGGTATAGCGATGCCGCTTTAAAGAAGCCATTTAAACCAACAGACTTCATTATGGAAGATACTGATGTCTATCCAAAATATGAAAAATTATATGTACCAGACACACGTACATTCCACGTTGTCGGTTCATTAGCGAACCCTGACTTCAGCTATATCAACTGGAACGCAGTTGGTGAAGAAGGTGTTGATTGGGACGTCCGTTCCTACTTAACAAAAGCTGAAGACAGCAACTTATACTCAATCGAACTCGTTATCGGATTCCGTGGTGAATTCAAAATCAAGATTCCAAATGCAGAATGGGATAGTGAATTACAATTCTCATACGGAAAAATCCGCGAAGAAGACAGAAACGATGAAAACTTCCTTGCTGGCGGATATGATAACGTCCAAATCGTTAACGCTGGTGCCTACTTAATCGAAATTGAAACAACTTATGAATGGCTCAGAGTTACCCGTACTGGTGACTTACCAGAAGGTTCACCTGCAACTCCAAACCCTGAAGAAGGTGCAATTGATAACTGGGGCGTCGTCGGTGAATTAAACAACTGGGGTAATGATGGTGACTTAGACATTGAATTAACATACAATGATGATAATTTAGAAGCACCATTCTATTACATCCCATTTGTGAAACTTCCAGTTGGCGAATTCAAACTCCGTGCAAATAACGACTGGGGTCTAAACTTCGGTTCACACCCAGACAACGTCTTACCAGCAGGATTTACCCAACCAACAGAACTTGTTGAAGAAGTTGAAACGATTAAAACTGGTGAAAACATTACAGTTACTGAAGGACACGAAGGTTGGTATAGAATTTACTTCGATACAACCAAGATTGTTATTACTGAAATTAACTTTGCCCTTCGCGGTGACTCATTAGCAGATGGTTGGGATAAAGACAGTGCTCCACTTGCAGTAGCAGGCGAAGTTGCCGGCGAAGCAGGCGCAGTCACCTTAACCTTAGAAGGTACCTATACCTTCACTGACGGAAAATTCAAGGTCAAACTTGGTGCCCTCGCAGTTGGAGAAACCGAACTCTATAGTGGTTGGTCCTTAAGCTTTGGTGATTCCGAAGGTCAAGAAATACCAGTAACCGCTGGTGATCATAAAGTTACCTTAACTTTAGAGATTGCCGCTGACTACACCTTTACCGGCGCAGTCACACTTGCCTAGTAGGCATAACTAAAATAAATTACCAATCCTAAATGGTTTAGCCCGCTTAACAAAAAGCGGGCTTTTTTAATAGTCACCTTGAAATATAGTATTATTTAGATTAATCTAAATATGTGTCCCGGTAGTTCAGTTGGATAGAGCAACAGTCTTCGAAACTGTAAGTCGGGCGTTCGAGTCGCTCCCGGGACGCCACGCTAAATATAATGCTTATAAAAGCAAGGTATATAAATTTAAAGAAGGGGGTAAACATAATGAAAAAAAATATTTAAAATATCACTATTACTCGTAGCGACATTACTTTCTGCATGTCGCTCTTCTTCAAGCAGTGAACATAGTGAAAAATTAGTCTCTTCTAGTAGTGAAAAAACTAGTGAAATTACTTCATCATCTTCTGAATCTTCTTCATCAACGGCATTTCGCATTCTTGATACGGTAAAAAACATTTGCATTGAAAATAATTATTTAAGTGGGACGCTGTAACTGAAGCAACTCATTACAATGTGATGGTTGGTTCTACTGGTGCGGAATACGAACGAAAAACAGTATACGATACCAATGAATTAGATTTAATGACTCTATCAAAAGTGTATACTTGCGCTACTGTGGTAACGATTACCGCGCATAATAGTCACGCTATCAGTGTCCCAAGTGACGCCTTTACAATAATTTGTATCGATGGTGTATATTATGAATTTTATTCATCCCCATTTGAAATAACATACACGAATTTTAAAGTGACTGATTACGAACTTTCGTGGGAGACAAACGCCAATTTTACCGAAATAAAAGTTGGCAGTGATGATCCGCGCGTTATTCCGCAAACTTATATTAGTCTTCCTGATTACATAAGTGGGAACGCTATTCATGAATTTACATTTAAAGGCCGTGTCCTTTTAAAAGAAGGGCCATCATTTACTGTTAAAGTAATAAGTCATGATCTTAAATATTACTTGTATGATGATAATTTAACGCTAGAAACACCTACTTTAGTTCGTGATGATAATATAGTCACAATAATCGCTAATGGCTTATATAATAGCTTTGAAGTTTCTATTGGCACTCACAATTTCACAATAACAGCATCAAATTTTGATTTACTAGATTATGCTGAATATATGAGTGGCGAAGCATTTACTGTTAGTGTTAAAGCAGCGTATAACGACATTCTTTATAGTGAAGCGGCAACACTTTCACTAGTGTATATTGATGGCGTAATTTATAACTCTGGAGAAGAGCCAAGTATTACTGGTTTTGCCTTAAAAAACGGGAAAGTACTCTTGTGGGATAAGGTTGAAGGCATTAGTGAATATGATGTGCAAATTGGTGAATATAAAAAGACTGTTTCCACGAATGAAATAAGTTTATATAATGAGCGAAATCACATTAAGAGACATACGCCGGTTGTTATAAAAGCAGGTAATTTAAGTGGTGTTTGTCATATTAATTGCGATTATGAAACGCTAAGTTTTTCAATTGAAGCAGTCCCTAAATTAAATACACCACAAGGTTTTAATATTGAAGAAAAAATGTATCTTACATTTGCAAGAGTACCAAATGATACCGCTAATTCGCTTGGCATGGGTTCTTCATATTACCTTTACTACAATGATGGTTATAGTTATGAAACTTCTTCGCCAGCAGGTGCAAGTAACACTGTTTCTTTTAATCTTGGGTATATTTCGGGATGGTACACTAATCCGCAGGTAGTGCGAATTGTGGTGCATGGTCATAGCGATTGGGCAAGCAGTGAAGCGGCACTAGTGACGATTAATCGCCTTAATCACGACCATTATGAAATCATCTATTAATTAAACTTTTAATTTTATAACATAACATTGGAAAAAAGTGGCATATTTCGCTAAAATTACAAGCGTTAATGGAGGTATATCAATATGAATTTAGCAGCACAATTACGTGAAGTATTAAATAACTGGTTCGCGTCTTTTATCGCAAATGAATCACTTGCGCAAATTTTAGTAACAGCAATTATGATTATCTTTTGGGTGATCCTTGCTTATTTAGTTACGCTTGTTATTAAATTAATTATTTTCCGCACACGCCGCGTTGAACGTAAACTTGGGGTTAAAGAAACAAAAGAAAAACAAACAGTGCGTCGCCTTATCAATAGCCTAATCCGTTTCTTCTTTTTATTCTGGATTATTATTATGATCTTAAAAGAATTAGGACTTGATTTAGTGCCCCTTCTAGCAGGTGCTGGGGTTGTGGCTTTTGCCGTTGGCTTTGGTGCCCAAGAATTAATTAAAGACATAATCGCGGGGATGTTCCTTATTTTAGAACATACTTTTAAAATTGGTGACTTCGTTGAAATCGGTGGTCAATCCGGCACTGTCGTAGATGTTGGTTTACGACGCCTTAAAATTCAAAACTGGAAAGGTGAAGTAATTACGATTAATAATGGTGATATTAAAGTAGTGATGAACGCTAGTATTAACCCAAGCATCGCCATCATTGAGTTTAAAATGGATTATCCATTTAATGTTAAAGAATTAGAAACAGCGGACTTTAGAGCCTTCTTAAAGAAGTTTAAAGACAAAAACCCACAAGTACTTGAAATGCCTGAAAAAATTGTCTTAATGGATGTAAATGATGGTTTACTCTTTAGAGTTACAATCAAAACAGAATCACGGCAACACATCGGCATTGAACGCGAATTCCGTAAAGAACTTTATAAATATGTACAAGCTAAAAATTGGCCAATTATTGTGCCAGTTGTTGTCGAAGAACACGATTCAAGTTATCAAGCTTAAACTATTTAAAAGCAAAGTAAAAAGGCGGCAATCTAGCCGCCTTTTGTCGTTATAATAAGAGCATTTTAACCTTTTCTTACTCGTTCCTTTGCTTTCGCGTTTCGTGCTTTTCTTGCTTTAATATTTTCGTATAATGTATTAATATGCTTCCGTAAGATATCTGCGATTTCAGAGCGGGTATGACCCTTTGCTTTTAAGTCATGATAGTAAGCGGGTTTACCAATTTCAATCTCACGCGCCCTTTTACTGTAATAAACCGGATAAATTGGAATGTTAAGATTACGATGTTTATCGACATAGTCAGCAAGCACGACGACACCTTCATTAAATTTAATAATCGTGTCAAAATAACCTTCACTTGAATCTTCAGGGAATACAAGAATAGGAATGCCGTCATCTAAATAAGTTAAACTTTCCCGTAAACTCTTCGTAAAACGAATGTCTTGATAAGTAGGAATTAGGCGCATATTTGCATAAAGGAAAGGATTAATTACCGCAAGAATTGTCGCTAAGAAAAAACTTTTAAATTTACCGTAATGTAATTTTTGTTGATAAAAAACATAATAAAGATATTTCCAGCGTGTACGATAGTTACCACGCATCTCGTGCGCTCCCCATGGCACAAAGTAATAAGGGAAAAACATTGAAAGATCCATTGGACCCGCTGCACCGCTATGGTTACTAACAAAAATAGCAGGACCAACAATATCTTCATTATGGTCATAAATAAGCGGACGCTTCTTAAATAGCTTCACAAAATTACGTAAAAAACGGAAGAACCAGTTTTGCCTAATTCTTCGTGGTCTTTTTCTGCGCCGTCTTTTTTTTGTATCAGTCGGTTGTAAACTTTTTTCCATATTGTTCATTTTACCGAATAAGCGTACTTTTAGCAAAGGAAGATACCAAATCTTAAACTTAGTGCGGCATATTTGCTATAATATCGTTATGTATCAAATTCGCGCTAAACGGAAATATTCAAATATATTAATTGCCCCCTTCGGGCGCAGGATGAAAGCTGCACTTTTAGACCTCTTATTAGTGTTAGTGCTCGGCTTTTTTAGTTTTATGGCAGTGGACGCTATTTACACGAATAGTAAAGTAGGAAGCACCGCTAATTTAACTTTTTATAACATTAAAAAAGATTCAGGTTTATATCATAGTTATGATGAATCGCGGACGACAGCATTTTTAAATTTAGATATTAATGAGCGTGATAATTATGTTCGTTACTTCTTAGGTTTAGAATATTTCTATACCCAAGAAAATACTGGTTTCATCTATGAAAAATCAGTGTATTATACAGAAGACACCGAATTTAACTATCGCACAATGGTATTAAAAGAAGGAGAGGATGACTCATTCTTTGATTTTGATACACCATATAAAACAATCTCTTATTCATTTAAAGCTAATCTTTCAGCTGGTGATAGAAACGAGGTGTGGAAAAATCTCTACGCGAACGCTTTAACTGATTTAATGCGTAATCCCGCTTATCAAAAAGCCGAAAAGGTTTTAAAGCAATTCATTGTTTTAAATTTATCAATCAGTGCCTTCAGCGGCACAATATTACCTATTCTTGCAGCGCCTTTCTTTTTTGGCCATGGGCGCACGCTTGGTAAATTTTTGACTGGACTTGCTGTTGTTGGTAAAAACGGCTATAAAGTATCGTGGTGGCGTATGTTAATTCGCTCTTTACTATATGGCGTTGTCGAAATCGGCTTAAATTTCTATGGCTTTTTTATGCCGCTTTTACTCACAAGCGGAGCGGTTGCACTTACACATAAAAGACAAGCGCTGCACGGTATTTTCAGTGGCACATATGTCGTTGATGCAAGAACCTCAAAAATATTTAATAACATTAATGACGAAGAAGAATATTTTTCACTAAGTCCTGAAGAGCGTGAACTTAATAAAAATTATTATCAAGAAAAACCCTACGTTCCCCTTAAAAAACTTTAATAAACATTACTTTTAATTAATAAAAAAGTCCCAGATGCGTGGGACATTTTCATTTTGACTGGTGCCGACGACAGGAATTGAACCCGCAACCTACTGATTACGATTCAGTTGCTCTGCCAGATTGAGCTACGTCGGCCTAGTCTTAATCATACCGACTTTATCACAATATTGCAATAAAAACATCAAGATAATATCTTGATTTGTAGTATAATCTTTTTATGGAAACTAAGAAAAAACGCACTATTAACATTATCTTAAAGATTAGTATTATCGTTGCCGCAATTATCGGAATAATATCACAGCAACTGCATGGTTTATTAATTTACACGGGTCACGTACCATTTATGTACTTTACAACCCAAAGTAATATTCTTGTCGCCGTTTGTATGGGAATTTTACTATATTACGACTTAACTGAAAAGGAAGTTCCGCGCTGGGTTTTAATCTTTCAGCATATTACAGTTACCGCTGTTACATTAACCTTTTTAGTGTTTGCTATTTTCCTTGATCCATTTATTCCTGATCTTAGCGTTGGTTATTTTTATTCCGTGCAAAATTTAACATTACATAATATTGTCCCGATTCTTGCTATCAGCCAATATTTATATGATGATAATCGTGATATTCCAAAATATGCTAAATATCTAGGCCTTTCTAGCGGATTTATTTATGTAATTTTTGTGTATATTGTTCACCTTTGTGGCGCTACTTTCGGCGCAACAGAGTTTCCTTACTTCTTCCTTGACTATAAAGAGTTTGGATGGTTAACAATAAATGAAGGTAAAATCGGCATTATTTATTGGTGGATAGTAATAATTTTATTACTACTTGGGATCAGTGCACTCTTATATTACTTAAAGAAAAAAAGTGCTGAACGCAAAAATATTCCGGTTGCAATTTTTAATAGTCTAATTATTTTATCTATCATTTTTATAATAATTAATATTATAATTTAAATATAAAGAAGGTTTAGGGGGTCCTATTATGAAACTTCGCAAATTAAAAGCAGTCCCATTGGCGCTTGTCACCTTATTTACTCTTACTAGCTGTAAGCTAATTGATAATATCATCGGATCAATTCTTGTCAATACCGTGATGGATTTACCTGTGCTTATTAATCGCCTTGATTTAATGCCAAGTGCAGAAAACACTAATCCAACATTTGTGCCATTTGAAAATCCACCAAGTAGTGAGGCTAATCGCGCTGAACTTAACTATTTAAAAAATGTATTAGTCGTCCCGCGCGATCTTGAAACGGTCGTCTTTAATAAAACGATTAAACTCCATTTTGATTTTGAGTTTAGTGGTGAAGGAGCAACAAATGCCTTCCATGTCATTGATGTAACGGAAAGTGACTTACCGGAAAACTTCCGCTTTGATACAAGCGCTTTCCCAGTACCCATCACCTACAAATTAGCGCTGATTGTTCCTGTTGGCGAAAGTACGATTCTTGAAGGTGTTACTAATATCAATCAAATTCAAACGGTTTTAGAAGATACACCACGTGATGAGTTAGTAGAATCGATTGACCAAGAACCACTTAACGCCACGATGAAAGTCATTGCGCGCTCCGCTGGTAAAAGTAAAAGCAAAAATTTCTATTTTAATTTAACTAAACCATTATTTGGAGCAATGGTACTTGAAGAAGTATTTAAATCTGGTTACTTAATTAATCTTTATCGTATTCACGGTTTTAACCAAGAAAATAATGAAGTTGAAAGTACAATCGAAAATGTCGCAGACTTACCAAGTGAAAGCGAAAATCCACTTAATCTTTCTTATTTCCTTGATTCAATTGCCATTCCAAAAATTGTTACACTTAAAGACTTGGGCGATGTCACTTTTGAAGTCACGACGAATCGTCCTGATTTATTATTTATTGGTGAAATGAGTAAGCCAATTGAAGATTTAGATCCCGGTAATGAATTAATTACAGGGGATGTTACTGTGCACACTTTAACACCTGTTGGGACTTACAGTAGTGAAATTCCCGCAAGTGTCGATACTGTCGATAAATTAAAAGATCACTTAAAGAGTGTGGATGTAAAAGAATTATATCCTTACGCTACGCAACCTACTCAAGATTTTAGCATCACCATTACCGCGACTTGTTTTGGTGAAGAACGGACAGAAACTTATTACTTTAGGCTACAAGAACCACCGCTTGACCAAGAAATTGTTGATTATGCAATTAAAAGCGAATACATGATTAATAAAGTATTTTACAAAGACACCACAAGTATTATTCGTACGACACGTGAAAATATGCCTTCCACTCCAGAAAAACGGATGAAGGTATCGTACTTAACCGAAACTCTAGCCATACCGCGCCATGTAGTTTTAAGTGACTTTGGTAACAAAGAGCTAGACTTCTCAATTAATGTATTAGGTAATAACGCTGATAAATTTTATATGTCCGAACAGACTGATACGCTTG
Source organism: Caryophanales bacterium UBA1361 (assembly GCA_002306335.1). GTDB lineage: Bacteria > Bacillota_I > Bacilli_A > RFN20 > CAG-826 > UBA1361. The sequence goes on along the minus strand of DBRT01000018.1, from coordinate 5,949 downwards.
ACGGTAACCCTGTCACTGTTAAGACATTAACACCAGTCGGCGGTTTAGCTTACACGACACCGCAAAATGATTTACCAGCATTTGCCGAAGAAATTAAAGGGCTCTCGCGTGAAGATCTTTATGATTGCGTTACCCAAACTAGTATTGATGTTGATATTGAACTAAGTGCTACACTTAACGGTAAAACCGCGACAAAAACATATTATTTCACACTTGTGGCCGCAGATATTGATGTGGAAATTATCGATTACTTAATTGACGATAGTTCTTTACTCAATGTCGTTACTTATGAAGATGTAAACGATGATGTAAAAATTCAAAAAATTGCTGATCAGGCTAAAGACCCACTTAATCCTTACGCGATTGAACATCTCGTTGATACAATTGTCGTCCCGCAATCAATTACCCTCACAAACTTTGGCAACAGAGAGTTACAAATCGAAACAACAATTAATAGTGATGATCCTGGTGCGCTTAATTTCTATGAAGCTAGTAAGAGCGCAACAATTAGTGATAATCTAGTGACCGCTAAGACACTAACACCGCTTGGTAGTTATGACGCTAGTGCTGTCGATCCAAATAACTTAACAGCGCTTGCTGATAGTATTAAAGCCTTACCAACAAAAGACTTATACAAACATTCACAATCGGTTGGTTATAATGTTGAACTTAATGTCACCGTTACTTTAGTTAGTGGCGAGGGTGAACCAGAAGTCCGTTCCACAACATTCTACTTAAAAACAATTAAGGCTGATGTTGATAGCAAGATTGGGACAGCGATTTTAGATACTTACGATATTGTTAACCTTATCGACCACACTAATCCGTATATTAATGTCACTAACCCACCACAACCAACTGATCCGCTTAATCCACATCAATTACTCTATTTTGGTGAAACACTCGTGTTCCCGATTGAATTTGAATATACTGACTTTGAAAATAAGCTCATTCAGTTTGATGTTAATACAAATGGTAAAGATCATTTGTTCTTCATCTCACAAAAAACCCATCACTATGAAGGTAAAGATGTTGAAGGGATTACACTTAGCCCAATTGGCACTTATGATCCAGGTGAACCACTTAACACTTACCAAGACTTAATTAATCACTTGAAAAATGATGCTAATATCATGGCAATTGCCGCAGCGAGAGCAGTACAAGTTGAGGAAAATGTAACAATAACTGTTACAATATCGATTGATGGCCGCGAAGTTGCTGTCAATAATTACTACTTTGTCTTAGTTGTTGAGCGAAGTTAGAAAGAGACGATTAAATGAAGCGAATTCATTATTATATAGTTGGAACAATTATTCTTTTTGCGACAGTTATTTTTAGTAACTCCGTTGGCGCTACGAGCGGAGCAAATAAACGCATGGAAAAACTTGAAGTAAAAGCGCGCGACTTATTTGTTACCTTAAGTGAGCGCTACACAAAAATAGAAGAATTACATGATAATTTATCCGCTTTAGATGAAACCGCTACTGCTTTAGTAAATAACATTGAGGAGCGGATTACTATTTTTAATGACAATAAGCTTCTCTCTCAAACTGTGTGGCCTGCATTGCAAGATGCTAAGTATATTGATGAAAACTTTATGACACTCATACTTTATTTAAAGGATAATAAGGATACTTTTGGTAGTACCCTTCCTTCTTCCTTCTACACAGAGTTTGATGCAATAACAAGTGTTTTATTACCAAAGATTAATGCTTATAATAGTGTGACTGCTGATTACAACACACATATTGATCTTTTCCCGAACCGACTCTACTTAAAAGGACGAAATCCGTATATTATCTTTGATTTAGCGCTTTATCCAGAAAATTTACCACTTTTCTAACAAAAAAATCCACCTTTTAGTGTCCTTACTAATAGACTAGGTGGATTTTATTTTTTAATTTTCGTAATCATTTGCTTCATCATAAAATTCTTGGATTTCTTTATCACGAATCTTGCGCTTTTTTTGATGAAACATTTTTATTTCAGCGGTTGTTGGTTTTTTAAAGGTAACTGTATTTGTTTTAATGCCGCGCCTATTCGTATAATTAGGTTCATCAATGAGCCTATCAGCAAAAAGAGCGGTGTTTTGCCGTGTTTTCTTATTCCAATAAGGATCATTTACTAATTTTGCTTTAAGTTCATTATATTCTTCTTTAGTAATTTCCGTTGGTCCTTTTAAACACCAATCAGGGTGATCGCGCTTTACCACCCCCAGTCTTTTTTGCTTTAGCGCTTGCTTCTTTTTTACTTGTTGCTCTAATAGGTATCAAGTGGTAAATACTTATCACGACCAACGTGACCAAATTTACAGGTAACAACATAATATTTGCGTTCGGCAAAAAAGGCCATAATTACTCCTAACTAATATTAAATTCACTCTTATTCTAACACTAATAGGCGTATTTTTGAATACACATGCTAAATTTAAGGTGTGATATTTGTTTAATA
>DBRT01000018.1:0-3486 GCA_002306335.1 Caryophanales bacterium UBA1361 | reverse complement strand
ATTAATTTACTTACTACTTCACAAAAACTAATCTGTACAAAGAAGGTAGGAACGATTATGCATAAAGGAAAACGTAATTTCTTCGCTATTGTCTTAACGCTTTTAATCGCGCTAGGATTACCTAAACTAAGTAGTAACTCACCGCGTGACAAAGTTAATGCAAGCGCTACTGAAACAGTTTATTTAAAAGTTAATGATAACTGGAAGATTGATAATGCCCGCTTTGCAGCATGGGTGTGGAACCCAGGTACTTGGTTTGATTTAACGCAAGTTGAAGGCGAGACGCATATTTATAAAGCTGATATCCCCACTGATTTAGGTTATACGAATATCTTATTTACACGAATGATGCCTAACACTGAAAATAGTTGGGATAATTATTGGAACCAAACTAGTGATCTTGAGCTTGCTTTTCCACTTGAAAGTAATATGTATGAACTTTTTAGCGACGCATGGGGTCAAGATAAAAATGGTAATAATTATGGCGCAGTTATTGGGTCATGGACAACTTATGTCCCGCCCTATGTCCCGCCAGTATCAAGCGAAAATCCTGATTCTTCAGAAACAGGTGAAGATCCATCAAGTGAAACAGTTACTCCTGCTTTATATGTTATTCACTACTGGCGAAATGATGGTAAACAAAATGATTATGACTTGTGGCTCTGGGGTGAAGGACAAAATGGCCGTGCTTATGCTTTTAATAGCAGTGATGATTACGGTATTTCTCTTGAAGTGCACTCCTCCTACTTCTATGGTGATAAATATTTAAATCTTATTATCCGCACTAAAGGGTCATGGGCAAAACAAACACCAGATATTCAGGTTGATGTTGAAGATTATGCCTTAGTTGCTTCACCAAAGGGTGACTATTATGAACGACATTTTTATCTCGTCGATATGGAGACTACCATTTATAAATCCGCTGCTGAAGCAAAAGGTGAAAAGATTTTAGACGCTAAATTTACAAAAACAAACATCATTAATGTCGCAACATACTTAAAACCTGAATCATATAAAGTCATTGTTGATGAGCTTCCAATTAAAGAAGGTTTAGCTGCGGCAAGTTACAGAGCAGCGGAATATCGCTGGAATTTCACGATTACTTTAGACGAAGTAATTGATGTGACAAAACTCTATAACATCAAGGTTACTTTTGAAAGCGGAGCAATTAGAGAAAAACTCGCTAATTTAGAAGGATTATTTGATGACCCCTTCTTCGTAGAAAACTTAACATATGCAGGTAGTGACTTAGGTGTTACTTATTCACCAAGTGCTTCACTTTTTAAAGTTTGGGCACCAACGACACAAGTTTTAAAACTTCGAATTTATGAAAGTGGCACTCCGCTTCGTATCAATAAATCTAAAGGTAATGACGAATTTGTTGAACATGACTTTGTGCGTGGTGATAAAGGTGTGTGGAGCGTCAGTGTTAATGGTGACCTGCACGGTAAATATTACACATTAGTAGCGACAAATAGTAATGGCACTAATGAATTTGTGGATCCTTACGCAAAAGCCGCAGGGATTAACGGCTTACGCGGAATGATTGTTGACTTTAGTAAAACAAATCCTACTGGCTGGGATAATGTTAATTTTAGTGTTAAAAAACCGACCGAAATCGTTCCTTACGAACTGCATGTTAGTGACTTAACAGCCGATGAAACATGGAACGGTAGTGAGTGGAAACGCAAAAATTTCTTAGGCTTAATTGAAAAAGGCACGATGTATGAACGAAATGGTCTTGCGGTTAAAACTGGGTTTGACCATATCAAAGAATTAGGTATTAATGCCTTACAAATTTTACCATTCTATGACCAAGAAAATGATGAACGCGATATGGAATTTAATTGGGGCTACAACCCGAAAAACTATAATGTACTCGAAGGTGGCTACAGTAGTGATCCATATAACGGCTTAGTGCGTATTCAAGAATTTAAACGCGTTGTCCAAGCTTACGCTGAAGAAGATATAAGAATTATTATGGACGTTGTTTATAATCACGTCGCAAGTATTTCGCAACACAGCTTCACAAAACTCGTTCCTGGTTACTACTTCCGCTTTAATTTAGACGGTTCTCCGCGTAATTCAAGTGGTGTTGGTAACGATACCGCAAGCGAACGGATTATGATGGAACGCTATATGGTTGATTCAACTTACTTTTGGGCAACTGAATATAAACTCGGTGGCTTCCGCTTTGACTTAATGGGCCTCCATACCGTCGAAGCGATGCAATCAATCATGACTAAACTTAAAACATATCGTAATGATATTATAGTTTACGGCGAACCGTGGAACATGGAAAGTGGTGAAGGAATGCTAAGTCCGAAAAAACCTTACGCCATTTCTAGTAATCTCCATCAAATCGCTGGTTTAGGTGGTTTTAATGATCAAATGCGTGATGCAATTAAAGGTGGATCAAATGATACTTCACGGGGCTGGGTGCAAATGGCCGCTGGTGAAATTTATGATGACCGTTTAAATAAAATTAAAGACGGGCTAATGGGTAAAACAACTGGTGGCTCTAGTGATCCAACACAAACTGTTAACTACATTTCTGTCCACGATAACTTAACAATATATGACAAATTACGCCGTAGTGGTGGCGACTTATTTGGCGCTGAGCAACTTAAAAAGCAAGCCGTTCAAGCAGAAGCACTAAGTCTTTTAAGCCAAGGGATCGGTTTTGTACACGCTGGTAGCGAAATCTTACGCTCAAAACCACTACCAAACGGAAGTTATGACCATAACTCATATAAGAGCCCGTATACCGTTAATAGTATTAAATGGGATGAAAAATTTGATAACTTAGCGATTCACAATTTATACAGACAAATGATTGCCTTAAAAGTGCACGCGCCTGCCTTTAGTTTAAATACTCGCGCAGCCATTGATAACGGTGCCGTCACTTTACATACACCAAATAATACAACGATTAAATTAACATATAGTGCCGACGGCGATACTTATACAATCTATCACTTTGGCTCAATGGGTAACACTACTGTCAGTGATGTTAAGGGTCAAGAAGTCGTCTTTGATTCAAGCGGCACTGCAAGCATTGGCACAGTTATTAGTGCAAACTTACGGATTCCAGGTAATTCTACGCTTATTACTCGTAATGTCCGTGATCGTGGCGCGAATGATTTAACAATGCCTGACATCTTAGATTACGAACCATTTGTGCCACCTGTTATTGAACCTGATCCCTATGATGAAGGTTCTAGTAGCAGTGAAATAAGTAGCAGCGAACCAGACACTAGTGACCCAAGTAGCAGTATGCCCGAAACTACTTCATTGCCCGATAGTAGTGAAGAATCAAGCACGGTTACTAGTGACACAAGTGTTAGTGATACTTCATTACCACCAACAAGTGAAGACGATGGCACTACAACAAAACCTGATAACACCAAAAAAGCCGTTATCATTGTCGCAAGTAGTGTCGGTGGTACCGCTCTTGTTGGTGCTATTCTCTTCTTTGTGCTTAAA
>DBRT01000015.1:70969-85969 GCA_002306335.1 Caryophanales bacterium UBA1361 | reverse complement strand
CCTTTCAATGCCATTCATCTGGAATATAACGCTCACATGTTGCGCTCCATAACCCCACTCCTAAGAGTGGTTTGGGCTGTTCCGCTTTCGCTCGCCGCTACTGACGGAATCGAATTCTCTTTCTTTTCCTCTAGGTACTAAGATGTTTCAATTCCCTAGGTGTTGCGTTCAATGCAGCTATGTATTCACTGCATAACAATATGACATAACTCATATTAGGTTTCCCCATTCGGACATCGACGGTTCACAGCTTACATCCAGCTCGCCGTCGCTTTTCGCAGGTAGTCGCGTCCTTCATCGCCTTCTAGTGCCAAGGCATTCACTGTACGCCCTTAGTAACTTAATTTTTCTAAATTTGTTGTTAATAAATGTTGCGTTTGTTAAATCTTGGTTTTTTCTTTTGTTTCGTTTTGTTCGTAATCTAACCATAATTGGTGAAATCACGACCATAACAGAAAGAACATGTTATCTATTAATAATATTCAGTTTTCAAAGAGCAATTGAGAGACTTAACCTCTCAAAACTAAACAGATATACGCATAAATTCACATCATTATGAACTTGGATTAGGTTTGTTTTGTACAATATCGTAAGTGTCTCTTCGACACTTTAATTTTTCCTTAGAAAGGAGGTGATCCATCCCCACGTTCCCGTAGGGATACCTTGTTACGACTTAACCCCAATCACTAGTCCTACCTTAGGCGGCTCCCTCCCTTACGGGTTAGGACACCGACTTCGAGTATTACCAGCTCTCATGGTTTGACGGGCGGTGTGTACAAGGCCCGGGAACGTATTCACCGCAACATGGCTGATTTGCGATTACTAGCAATTCCGACTTCATGGAGTCGAGTTGCAGACTCCAATCCGAACTGAGATCGGCTTTATAGATTTGCTCTACCTCGCGATTTTGCATCTCATTGTACCGACCATTGTAGCACGTGTGTCGCCCAGGACATAAAGAGCATGATGATTTGACGTCATCCCCACCTTCCTCCGGCTTACGCCGGCGGTCTCCCTAGAGTCCCCAACTAAATGCTGGCAACTAAGGACAAGGGTTGCGCTCGTTGGAGGACTTAACCTAACATCTCACGACACGAGCTGACGACAACCATGCACCACCTGTATGTACCTATTATCCCTCTATCTCTAGAGTCTTAGACACTATGTCAAGCCCTGGTAAGGTTCTTCGCGTAGCTTCGAATTAAACCACATGCTCCACTGCTTGTGCGGGCCCCCGTCAATTCCTTTAAGTTTCATTCTTGCGAACGTACTCCCCAGGCGGAGAACTTAATGCGTTAGCTTCGGCACAGGGTTTGGCCCTACACCTAGTTCTCATCGTTTACGGCGTGGACTACTAGGGTATCTAATCCTATTTGCTACCCACGCTTTCGTGACTGAGCGTCAGTATCGATCTAGTAAGCCGCCTTCGCCTCTGGTGTTCCTCCATATATCTACGCATTTCACCGCTACACATGGAATTCCGCTTACTTCTCTCGTACTCTAGCCATCCAGTTTCCAAAGCGGACAGTGGTTAAGCCACTGCATTTGACTTCAGACTTAAACGGCCGCCTGCTCACTCTTTACGCCCAATAATTCCGGATAACGCTTGCCACCTACGTATTACCGCGGCTGCTGGCACGTAGTTAGCCGTGGCTTTCTGGTAGTTGGGTCAAAACGAGAGCTTTCCACTCTCCCGTGCTTTCCCTAGCTACAACAGAACTTTACGATCCGAAGACCTTCATCGTTCACGCGGCGTTGCTCGGTCAGGGTTCCCCCCATTGCCGAAAACTCCCTACTGCTGCCTCCCGTAGGAGTATGGGCCGTGTCTCAGTCCCATTGTGGCCGATCACCCTCTCAGGTCGGCTACGCATCCGAGCCTTGGTAGGCCGTTACCCTACCAACTAGCTAATGCGCCGCAGGTCCATCCATCAGCGTAGCAATTGCTACTTTTATAAAAGGAAGATGCCTTCCTCGTAATTATTCGGTATTAACTAAAGTTTCCTCTAGGTATTCCCAACTGAAGGGCAGGTTACCTACGTGTTACTCACCCGTTCGCCACTAGGTTAGACGAATCTAACCTCGTTCGACTTGCATGTATTAGGCACGCCGCCAGCGTTCATCCTGAGCCAGGATCAAACTCTCAATAAATATAGTTATTAATTAAATTTAATGTGTTTATCCTAGTTCATAATATTAAAGTTCAAAAGTATTGATTCAATAAAAAATTGACGTTGTTTATTTGTACATCTGTTCAGTTTTCAAAGATCAAGAGCGCTTCGCATCCCCTTTATTACGAAGTAATATACTCTCGGGGAATATAGCGCTTTCATATAATACCATCATTTTAAAGTTGTGTCAACAATATGCTCATTTTTTACAACTTTTTTCTAGTTATGATGGAGCCGCTCCAGGGCGGACACTTGACATATTAAACCACAACTTAAAGTGTGATTCAAATAATATGATATATAATTTTCACTTTTTGTAATTTAAACCATTAAAGTCGCATTTTATGGGGTTTTTATATTAATTTTAACCCTTAAAATCAGACTCTGTATTGACAATGTTAATACATATTAGTAAAATAAATTTGATAGAAACGATGTTAAAAGACACAAATATAAATGTAAGAGTGAATAGTGATATTAAAAACGAAGCCGAAACAATTTTAAATAAACTAGGGCTTAATCTTTCTAGCGCTATTGATTTATATTTAGCGCAAATTATTAAAACGCGCGGCATCCCCTTTGAAGTTAAATTGCCCAACGAAGAAAATAAGGAAAAAGTTTTACAAATTGGACAAATTATTAATTCATTAGGTGGCGCTCCTACAACCCCAGAACTTAATAAGATTATAGAACTCTATGCGCAAAATGATATAAGCTACGATGTAGCGATATATGCGATTAAAGAAATATTAAATAAATAATATTGTGAAACACTATTATTGTATTAAAAGCGAAAAGCAACCATATATGCAAACCACCATTCATACATAGCATAAGGTTCATCTATTTCATAATAATTAAGTGGTATTTCTTCTAAAGTTAATAGATTGATATAACAATTATCACCTTTAATTGCAGGAATATGACCATGTCCATGCGAATTTTTAACTTGTAACAAATATAATTTTTCATTTTTAACATCACGTTCAGCATAAATACTAGTGTATTGTGGTGAAGTATCTTCATCACTATAGTAATAATGACGACCATAAACACTAGGCATTGCATATTGACTAGCTTTAACACTAAACGGACTAGTGCGGATTACTTTTAAAATAGTAAATCCTTGGGGGTACAGATCCACTAATAAATAATTGAAGTTATCTTTGTAGTTGTAAAGTGGTGTTACTTCAACATCTTCCCACTCAACATCGATTGTGTCCTTCTTTTGATGGATAAGCGTTGTTACATTTTCAACATGTTTCTTTGGTGAATGAAAAACTTTATATGTCCCGTTTGTCGGCATAATAGGATAGCGCAGAAACAAAAGAGCAAACATAATTAAAGTAAACGGTAATATTAACCAAAACAATTTCTTTTTATTTTTCATTATTGTTTCCTCCCTGTTGTAATTGTATATTTTTTTTCTTGAATATCAAGTTTACCACTGCATCTAAATCAGCATCTCTTAGTTTAGTTAAATCCACTTAGCAAAAAGCGTTAACGATTCACTTTCTGACTTAGGCACCTCGTTATTCCACAAAGTAGCGCATTCTTTCTGATAATACCATCCCGCAAAAGTGTATCCTTTACGAACAGGGTCAGAAGGTATGACATAAGGATTACTACCATTAATATAATCCATAAAGTAATAGCCTTCATTTAGGGAAGATTCAAAATTATACATGTAGAAAGTATTAAGTTTATTTTTCCCGTTTAGATAATGTAATTTAATTTCAGGAAATGAATTAATAGTTAATACCTTATCAAAGTCATCTAGATTAGCCAAAGCAAGGATAGCTTCGACAGTCCTCACTGACGCTAACCACATTTGCCCACGCAAGGAATATGGAAGATAAATCTTTATTTGCTTATCTGTTAACTTCAGTGCATTAATATCCAAGGGTTGAAAAAATCGTTTTGGTTTTCCTATATACCGAACTGGAAAACCTCTAATGCTTGGAGGCACAACCAAAACTTCTTGTTCTTTTCCGGCCTCGGTTAATTCAATTGCCGTTGCATATTTATCTCTGTGATTGATTTCAAATATAAAATGGTCGTTTGCCATGAATTCTTTCTTGGGTATACTTGCTTTTAATCCTAGCGCAAGTAACATGACTAAACTTACGTAAGCAATTTTATTAGTATTAATCCGTCTGCACATAGTTTCTCCCTTACGCTAAAGAATAGCGTCACCATTTGATCGAATAATCATTGACCACTACATATAAACAAGTGACTTAAAAAATATAATGTAATTTTATCATGAGTTTTATATACGCTATCCTCTTTTTATAAATCACATTTTCATCATCTTTAACTACTGTATATTATTTTTCGACCTCAAAAGTCGCTATTTAAAAAGGGAACCATTTTCTTGGTCCCCTGTAATTTGCTTTATGTAGATAACACTACATATTATTAATAAGTTCAGCGTAACTTTCAACACTAAGCGAGGCACCGCCAACGAGGGCACCATCAATATTTGGCATCGCCATATATTCTTTAATGTTGTTAGGTTTAACTGAGCCGCCGTAAAGAATTCGTACTAAATCAGCGTCACCGCCGTATTTAGCGCGTAATAATTCACGGATATAAGCGCAGATGTCTTCTGCAATTTCTTTACTTGCATTTTTACCAGTGCCAATTGACCACACTGGTTCATAAGCAATCACGACTTCTTTAACGTCTTTAACACCTTTAAGCCCCACTTCAATTTGTGCTTTAATTACTTCTTTTGTCACACCTTTTTCAAATTCTTGTAATGTTTCACCAACACAGTATAGTGGTGTCATATTATTTTCAAGTAAAGCGAGGACTTTTAAGTTGCAGCTTTCATTTGTTTCGTTAAAGTACGTCCTTCTTTCACTGTGACCGACAAGTGACCAACTAACACCTAGTTCTTTTAGCATTGGAATACTAATTTCACCAGTGTAAGCCCCTTTTTCAAGGTGATGAACATTTTGCGCACCAATAATGAGCTTTGGATTAATATTTAATAAGGTTTGCAGTGATAAATAAGGTGGGGTGACCCCAATATCAATATTTTTAGCTTTGGCATTTTTAAGTAATTCAAAGGAAGCATGAGCGAAAACTGCTGTTTCCGCCATTGTTTTATTCATCTTCCAGTTGCCAACAAGTAATTTCTTCCGCATATTATCCAATCACATCAATGCCTGGTAAATGACCATCACTTTCAATCATTTCTAGTGATGCTCCGCCACCCGTGCTTACATGGCTAAAGTAATCCTTATAACCAAATTGCGCGACGGCGGCTGCACTATCACCACCACCAATGACAGTGAATGCTCCTTTTAATTTACTCACAGCTTCGCACACAGCGCGTGTACCAGCTTCAAAATCTTTTTGTTCAAAGACACCCATTGGTCCGTTCCAGAAAATCATTTTGGCTTTGCTTAATTCATCCGCAAATAATTTTTGTGTTTTTGGCCCAATATCCATCCCTTCAAAACCGTCAGGAATATTCGAATCCGTTGTCGTTATTTTCTTTGTCCAGTCTTGGAAGGCATCAGTGGCAACAGCGTCAACTGGTAATAAAATCTTCTCACCAGCAGTGTCTAAACATTTCTTTGCAAAGTCGACTTGTTCAGGTTCAAACGGTGAAATCCCGATATTATGACCTTGAGCGACTTGGAAAGTGTAAGCCATTGCCCCACCAATTAATACTTTGTCACATTTTTGTAATAAAGTTTCAATAACTTTAATTTTGTCACTCACTTTAAAGCCACCAATAACGGCAATATAAGGCCGGTCTTTTTTAGCGACATGAACAACACGGCCAAGTGCTTCGACTTCTTTTTCGACTAAAAAGCCAAGCGCAACTTCTTTACCGCGGGCTTTTAAGAGTTCAGGAACACCGACAGTCGAAGCGTGAGCGCGGTGGGCACTACCAAAAGCGTCCATCACGAAGACATCAGCGAAACTTGCCCACTTTTCACTAAGAACGGGGTCATTTTTCTCTTCACCTTTTTCGTAACGCGTATTTTGTAAGAGTAAGACTTGTCCTGGTTTAAGTAAAGCAACACGCTTATTTACTTCTTCGCCACTAGTTTCAGGGCTAAAGAAGACTTTATCTTCACCTAAAATTTCCGCTAGACGGCGGAAGACAATTACCATATTATTTTTCTTTTTAGCGGCTCCAACTTCTTCTTCGGTTCCTTTATGTTTAATTTTACCAAGGTGTGAGAAAAGCACTACTTTTGCGCCAGAATCAAGCGCAAACTTAATTGTAGGTAAAGCAGCTCTAATACGGTTATCATCACTGATGACTTCGCCTTTAAATGGCACGTTAAAGTCACAGCGAATTAACACTGTTTTGTTTGCTAATTTAAGATCTCTAATAATTTTAGCCATATTTTTTCTCCTTTTTTAGATAAAAAGCGCCCGAAGGCGCTTTCTTTAAATCATTAATAAATTATTTAACGCCGTGAACTTTGGCAACTTCTTGCGCAAGACGGATGTATTGGCAAGTATAGCCATATTCATTGTCATACCAGAACATTACTTTAACGAGTTGTTCACCATCGACTTCCATAACTTTCGTTAAGGTTGCGTCAAATAAACCACCGTGGGTATCACCAATGATGTCGCCACTGACGACTTCGTCTTCGGTGTAACCAAGAATGGCTTTTAATTCACCTTCAGCAGCTTTTTTCATCACAGCATTAATTTCTTCAGCAGTAACTTTTTTCTTTAAGAGCACTGTTAAGTCAACCATTGAACCATCGACTACGGGGACACGTAAAGCACCACCATCAAGCTTTTTGTTAAGATGTGGGAGTACTTGACCAATTGCTTTAGCGGCACCGGTTGAAGTTGGAACGATATTCATCGCACCTGCCCGACCACGACGTGCAGCTTTTTTCTTTGGTAAGTCTAAGATTGTTTGGTCATTTGTATAGGCGTGAACAGTAGTCATTAAACCGCGTTCGATACCAAAATTGTCATCAAGCACTTTCACGACTGGCGCTAGTGCGTTTGTGGTACAGCTTGCACCACTAATGACGGTCATATCTTTTGTTAATTTATCGGTATTAACACCGTAAACAAACATTGGGGTTTCTTTATCAGCAGGAGCACTAATGATGACGGCTTTCACACCTTCTTGTAAGTGCACACTTGCATCTTCTTTACCACGGAAACGACCAGTACATTCTAAGACGATATCAACACCGTGTTTTGTCCAATTTAATTGGGTTGGATCAGGTTGAGCGTAAACTGGGATTTCCTTTCCTTTAAAAACGATTGCTGTTCCATCAGCGGTCACGCTAATGTCATCAACGTGGAAACGACCGTGTGCGCTATCATATTTTAAAAGGTATGCTAAATTTTCAGCATCAGTTAAGTCGTTAATCGCGACAACTTCCATTCCTTTTGTTTCGGCAATCCGACGGAATGCTAAGCGACCAATCCGGCCAAATCCATTAATTGCAATTTTAATTGACATAATTTTCCTCCTTTATTTATGCGTTTATATTATACAACATTAGTTATCTAATGTACTAACAAAAACATACAAAAAAACGAATATTTTCACTTATTAGGTAAAAATATCCCGAATTCCACTTTTTTTAATCAAAATTAGTTTTATTGAATGAGTTCAATCCCTAAAAGTAAGGATGATAAAGTAATACCAAAGGCTTCACTAATGCGGTAGAGAAGCGCTAAAGTGGGGTTACGTCTTCCGTTTTCTAAATCACATAAATAATTGTGATTCACATTCGCCCGTACTGAAAGTTCTAAAAGACTCCAGCCCTTTGCTTTTCGTAATTGCCGTAATCTAATCCCAAAGGCTTCATTTATTTCCACGACTTAACTCCTTAAAGGGTTCTGCTAGTTCCCGTAACTTAATAAATAAATGATTAACATTACTTTTAGTAATTCTTTTTTCACTTCCTAATTCTTCTGTTAACATTTCCGCGAGTTCATTCATTGTCGCGTCTTCATTTTCTAAACGTAAACGCATCAGTGCTCCGAGTTTTTCATTATTATGCGGAGTATGTCCGTACACTCTTTGTACAATCTTAATGTTTTCAATTTGTTCAGTGGCACTTTTAACTGTTTTATTGTAATTAGCTTCGTCGCATATAAACATCCGGTTCGTAATATTCTGCATGTCGCGGTCCATTCTGATCCCTTCAAATTCTAAACTAGCGTTCGCCGCTCCGACAAAGACAAGAAACGACGAAATTTGGTCACTTCGCTTTAAGTACACAATATATTTATCACGTCTTGCAGTTACTTTAGCGTTAAAGTTTGTCTTTTCAAAACGGTTAAGCATTCGCGCTAAGTGTTCGGCGTATTTCTTTTGGCGCACAACAATTTCTAAATGGTAATTGGAACTTAAGGGACTTGTCATTGAACCACTGCCTAAAAAAGCACCCGTAAAGTATCCACCTAAAGTATCATCACTATATACAATCTTCCGACTCACAGCGCTATCATAAAAATCAACCGCAAGTGTTTCAATAATTTCATCAACCTTTTGTTCAACAATCACATTAAATTTCATCTTTTTCCCAAATTTACGTTTTGTAACATACGAAAATGTTGGTTCAAAATTAAAGATATCTTTAAATAATTGATAAATATATTTCGCTACCTTAGCGTTTTCCGTGCTAAGTTTTAAAACTTCTTTCTTCTCACGAATTATTAAATGACCTGCATGCTTAATGAGCGCGGCAAGTGTTGCTTTCCGTCTTGGTAAGGAATAGGATATTGTATTAAAAGTAATATCTTCTTTTGCTCTTGTAGTAAATGACACATTTTTCATACTTATATTATAAAGGAAAAGGGGGAATTTCCCCCAAATTTCACTTATTTACTAATTAGTTATTTTCGTTTCACAAAACGATTCGCCGCGAGAGCAGCAATCGCGCCGTCGTTTGTAGCGGTTACAATTTGCCGTAATACTTTTTGATTAACGTCACCAATACTAAAGAGCCCTGCGACACTCGTCATCATTTCTTCATTCACTAACACAAACCCTTTATCGTCACGGACATCAAATTCACTTAAGAAATCCGCGGATGCATCACTTCCCACAAACGGGAACACGGCTTTGACTTCAATAACTTTGTCGGTGCCATCAATTACATTCTTAATTGCAACACTAGTGACACCTTTAGTGTCCCCTAAGATTTCAACTGGAATATAGTTTAAGTGGAAAGTAACGTTTGGCATTGCTTTAAGTTCATTAACAAGGGATTCATCTGCTCTAAAGCGTTCATTACGATGAACAATATGCACATGTTTAACGATTTTACTTACAAAGAGTGCTTCTTCAATTGCACTATTACCAGCGCCAATAATCATAATCGCATCATTTTTATATAAGTTCCCGTCACAAATAGCGCAGTAACTTACACCTTTACCGGTGTAACGCGCTTCACCTGGTATTTTTAGTTTTCGCTCTTGGGTACCCGTTGCGACAATGACAGCTTTTGCGTAAAGCGTCTCTTCATCACTATGAATTACAAAATAATCGTCTTCTTTGGTAATTTTATTTACATCAGCGTAACCCACTTCAATCCCTAAGCTGCGTAGTTGTTCAAACATTTTAAAGGCAAGGTCAGGTCCGCTGATGGTTTCAATACCTGGATAATTTTCGACGTGCTGCGTAATATTCATTTTGCCGCCTGGCGCATATTTATCAACAATCTTAAATGTCGCATTTGCGCGCGAAAGATAAATTGCCGCCGTCATCCCCGCCGGACCCGCACCAATAATTAAAATCGGAATAATTTCTTTATTCATCACTTTGCACTACTCCTAAGACATCACTAATGTCATCTAATACATATGTTGCACTTACATCAAGGCGATGCGGACGGCGATGTTGATGGATAAACGCAACATCGACTCCTGCGTCTTGACCGGCTAAGATATCACGCCAATTATCACCAACAAAAAGTGTTTTATCAGGTGCACTTTTTAGCGTTTTCATAATATGCACTAATCCTTCACCACTTGGTTTCTTTTTAAAACCGTCATCAACACATACGAGCGTTTTAAAATAAGAATGAACGCCGTGTCTTTTTAAAATTTGTTCAGTGCTTGCTCTAGCTCTATTAGTGAGTAAAGCTAACTCAATATTATTATTTTTTAAAGTTTTAATTAATTCTTTCGCTCCTTTAAAAAGCGTAATATCTTTAACGCTATCTGGTAAGTATTCATTATATTTAGCTATTAACTCTTCTAAGGGGTAACCTGGGAATAAGTACGGCATTGTTTCGTCAAGCGTTGGCCCGTTTAAAAAGAGATAGTCATCCATATTAATGTCTTTCCGCGGTAAATAAGTTTCACTCATTTTAATCCCGATTTTAACAAGTCCTAAATCACTATCGGCAATCGTGCCGTCAAGATCAAACACCACTAAATCGTATTTATTCTTCATTTTTTTCTACACTTTCTGAAGGTTCATTACTTACTACTTTAGCTGTTCCTTTCTTTCTTGTTAAAAGTTTGTGGAAATCAAAGATATGATTTAAAACAATGAGGGCAACACCCACGACAAAGAAGATAAGGGCATTATACTCTGACCACTTACCACCTGCTCCCATGCGGAACATTGGGTTACGTAACGGTTCCATAATAAACCGCACTAAACCATACCACACAATATACATAAATGCCATATCAAATGGTTTACGATATTTCTTAAGTCCTTCACCAACACCGTAACGAATCACAAAGTAACCCGTTAAATTAAGCGCTGATTCAATAAGGAAGAAGGGTTGACGGTATTCCCCTAAAATAAACATTTGGCGTTTAATAAATTCAGGGAGAAACCACCATTTTGAAATATCAGTAATAACCCCACCATAGACTTCTTGATTAAAGAAATTACCCCAGCGGCCAATTGCTTGAGCAACTAAGATCGTCGGAATAATGATGTCTGCGGCAAAACCAATATCATAAGCTTTACGTCTTTTCACAAAGAACCACACCCCAGCAATAATCCCAAAAAGCGCTCCGCCCATAATCGCTAGACCACCATCTCGAATCGCAAAAATCGTTAACGGATTTTCCGCAAAACCTGATTCAGGATTATTCCATTCACCAATCACATACCATATGCGCGCGCCGATAATTCCCGCTGGAAAAGCAACATAGAAAACATTTTCTAAAATACCGTGTCTACCGTATTTTTTATAAAATTCGTGATCAGTAATCGCTAATACTAAAAGCGCACCAGTTAGAATGAATATTGCGTAAAAAGCGATAACGGGACTATCACCAAAAGGGATACCGCGTGGTAATGGGAACTTTATAATTTCCGCAAGTGTTAAGCCTTCAAGCAATACAAAAAGGAAAACAATACTTAAAACACCGCTTATAATCGTTACTATTTTACTTTCTTTTATCCACTCTCTTTGTAACACATTAAATTTATAATAATGTAAGACAAAAGCAGCAATAAAAGTGAGTAACATTAAAGCAAAGAGAAAACTACCTAAACCAATTAACAAAGAATGTAACACACTATTTGATAGCACCATCAGTGGTAAAAACAGCATTAACACTGACACTGCGCCGCTTAAGACACTAATGGCGATTAAACGGTGTTTACCTTTGAACAAGGTATTAATATCCTCTTCTTTTTTTACAAATTCATTAAGACTTAAACCAAGGACCGTCACTGCTCCAATAAAGATCAAGCCAAATATTACAACTACCACGAGTGTTAAATCCATATTACTTTTTCTCCTTTTTTAAGTAGGGCGCTAAATATTCTCCAGTATACGACCCTTTAACTTTAACTATTTCTTCTGGGGTCCCACTAGCGACAACTCTTCCACCATAATTCCCACCGCCTGGACCTAAATCAATTATATAATCAGCAACCTTAATAATATCAAGATTATGCTCAATAACAATAACAGTATCCCCATTAGCGACAATAGCTTGGAGTGAAGTAATAAGCCGCCCAACATCATCTGCATGTAAGCCGGTTGACGGTTCATCAAGTAAATATAGTGTTTTACCAGTCGGACGCTTTTGTAATTCAAAGGCAAGTTTTAAGCGTTGTGCTTCCCCGCCACTAAGTTCTGGTGCAGGTTGTCCAAGCTTAATATAACCTAAACCAATATCGTATAAAGTTTGTAAACGGCGTACAATCTGCGGCCTATTTGCAAAGAATTCAAGCGCTTCTTCGACTGTCATATTAAGTACATCAACAATGTTTTTGCCGCGATAATGAATCGAAAGCGTGTCAGCGTGATATCTTTGTCCGTCACACATTTCACATTTTACATAGACATCAGGTAAAAAGTTCATAGCAATGCGTGTAACACCCGCCCCTTCACAGTGTTCACATCTACCACCTTTAGTGTTAAACGAAAATTGACTCTTCGTGTAACCTCGCGCTCTAGCGTCCACAGTTTGCGCAAAAAGTTCACGAATATCATCAAACACTTTCGTATAAGTCGCAGGGTTACTGCGCGGTGTTCTACCAATTGGGTCTTGATCAATATTAATTACTTTATCAATATGTTCTAAGCCTTCAATTTTAGAGTAAGCACCTGGATAAGTTTCAACTCTACGTAAATGACCATCCACTGCCTTAAAAAGTACTTCTTCCACTAAACTTGATTTGCCTGAACCGCTCACACCCGTGACAAGTGTTAAGGTATTAAGCGGGATACTTACATCAATATGCCTTAAGTTATTCGCCGCTGCGCCATATATTTTTAAGTAATTACCGTTCCCAGGCATCCGTCTAGGCGGTAGCGGAATTACTTTACGGCCCGAGAGATAATCACCAGTAATTGATTTTTTACAATTAATCACATCTTCCACAGTGCCCGTTACCACTACTTCACCACCATGAATCCCCGCTCCTGGACCAATATCAATAATATGATCAGCGCTTCTAATTGTTTCTTCATCGTGCTCGACAACAATTAGTGTATTCCCTAAATCAACCATGTCGCGTAATGCTTGGATTAATTTATTATTATCACGCTGATGAAGACCGATACTTGGTTCATCAAGCACATATAAAACACCGGTTAATTTACTACCAATCTGCGTCGCAAGTCTTATGCGCTGTGCTTCGCCACCTGAAAGCGTCGCAGCGCTCCTCGCAAGTGTTAAGTAATCTAAGCCGACCTTTACTAAGAAAGTTAAACGGTGATCAATTTCATCAAGTACAAGTTGACTAATTGTCCTATCTGTCACACTTAGTTTTGGTCGCGTTTCATTTAAGAATTGCTTTAATTCACCAATTTGTAACATTGTTAAGTCGTGAATGTTCTTACCGTTAATATACACCGCTAGAGCGTGTTCGTTAAGACGCTTCCCGTTACATGTCGAACAAGTAACATCACGCATAAACTTCTCATAATATTGACGCATGAATTCACTTGTTGTTTCTTCATAAAGCCGTTCAATCTTATTTTTAACGCCTTCAATCTTTCCGCGTCGATACATTGTATTGCCGCTACCAGTAATGATCTTAAAGTTATGTTCATTTGGACTACCAAAAAGCGCTATTTCTTTATGTTTATCACTTAATTCTTTAAATGGCACATGCATTGGGATGTTATAGAGCTCACATAACTTTTCAAATTCTTGCCATTCAATATTTTTAGTACCGACAATATTTTTATAATATTCAATCGCCCCTTTAGCAAGACTTACATTTTTATCCGGCACTAAAATGTTGATGTCAACTTCACGCTTAAGTCCTAACCCGCGACATTCTGGACAAAAACCCATTGGGGCATTAAAGCTGAATAGTCGCGGTTCTAAACGCGGAACACTAAAACCACAGATGTGACACGCGTTATGCGTAGAAAAAAGTGTTTCTTCATTATTAAAAAGAATAATAACGTACCCATGTCCATAATCTAGCGCGGTATTAATTCCTTCAAAGATGCGTGATTTATTTTCGGCTTTGAGCACAACACGATTAATGACTAAATCAATGTTATGACGTTTATTTTTATCAAGGTTTCCTACTTCTTCAAGTGCTTTTATTTCACCATTAATTCGAATCCGCACAAACCCTTCTTTTGCAATCTTTGCTAGTGTATCTTTATGTGTACCTTTTTCAGCTTTGACAAGTGGCGCTAAAATTTGGATTCTTGTTTTCTCTGGATATTCAAAGATTTTATTTAAGATTTGTTCGGGTGAGGAACTACTAATTGGAATATCGTGCTGCGGACAGTAAGGCATTCCAATCCGTGCATATAAAAGCCGTAAGTAGTCATAAATCTCCGTAATTGTTCCAACTGTTGAACGCGGGTTATTACTCGTTGACTTTTGTTCAATGCTAATTGCGGGACTAAGCCCTTCAATTGAATCAACGTCAGGCTTAGCGAGATTCCCTAAAAATTGCCGAGCGTAAGCACTTAAGCTTTCAACGTAACGCCTTTGCCCTTCGTTATATATTGTATTTAACGCTAGGGTTGATTTTCCGCTACCGGAAAGACCAGTGAACACCACTAGTTTATTTTTGGGGATATTCACACTAATGTTTTTTAAGTTGTTATCCCTAGCGCCTTTAATAATAATGTAGTCTTTTTTATCCATAGCTTTCATTTTACCTTATTCATAAGGTATTTAGACAAATTATGCACGGTAAGTAAAAAAGGTTAAGACACAATGCCGTTAACCACTTTAAAATAAAAAGCAAAAATTTATATTAATGTTCAAGAACTTTTAAGTTTACTTTGCCTTCTTCTTTAATTTTAATCGTACATGTTCCATTTGGTACTAAAAATGCGGGGCATTTAATATTATTTTTGAAAGTACCTATTAAATCAAATTCTTTCGCACTTGATAAGGTTCCACTAACACTACCTTT
>DBRT01000015.1:9712-70890 GCA_002306335.1 Caryophanales bacterium UBA1361 | reverse complement strand
TTGTAATTTCGTTAAAGAATCAGTTGTATCAATATAAAGCGTTTCATATTTATTATCTTTAATAATTATTTCACTTTCAGCATGGACAACTTCAAGATGTTTGGCGGGGGCACTACAAATAAGTGTCCCGTAAGCAACACTAGCGTCTATCGTTGCAAAACTTATAGTTTTAGGAAGTACAACTTTCGCGCCATAATGTGAATATATTGAAATATCATTATATTTATTTTCAGGTAAGTAAATAGTAATCCGCTTATTATTCTTTTTAGCGGCAAAAGGAGCTCTATATTTATATTCATGCTCTTCTTTAACAAAAAGGATTGATTTCTCGACAAAAACACGATATTTTGATAAATTAACCGCTACTACCCGCACATTTGGTCGCTTTGTTTTTACTAGCCGCACATCACTAGCGCCGTTTTCAATATACAGATCCTCAAAATATTCATATTCATCCAAAATAAATTCTACTTTGTTAGTACTTTGTTTCATTTTAAGAGACTCCTATTTTTCTAATTTTACCACGCTTAGTGTAACAATACTTTTAAATAAGAAAAAGTGCGTTACTTCTAACGCACTCACTCGGGGGACAAAATTTAACTATGCCGCAATCGTAATCTTAATCACTCCAGTGTCAGTGCGAAGATCACAAACGCCAGCACCAGCGGTATTACTTGGCACACTAATGGTACCAGTATTTGTCTTAGTGCTAAAGACTTTACCAGTTAAGAGTGAACCTTTAATACTACCTGTTGAAGTTCTAGCGTAAATGTCATGGGCATCACTTTTATCAAAGTTAATGGAGCCCGTACTAGCGGCTAAACGCATTGTATTTGTCACAACTGTATCTTTTAAAGTAATCGTACCAGTATCACTATCAACTGTTAAATTATCACTTTTAACATTCGTTAACTTAACTGTGCCAGTATCAACTTCAATATTTAGGTTTCCTGTTACATTAACATTATTTAAGACGTGTCTTCCAGTTGCCGTCACTAATCTAGCGCTATCTACGTCAACATTATTTAAAGTGATTGAGCCTGTTTCCGAGCTAAGATCTACGACACTTGCATCACCATTTAGTGTGATCGACCCCGTTTCTAATCGTGCCGTAATCGTGTTAAAAGTTACGCTGCTTGAAACATTTAATGTCCCCGTATTATTTTTCACTAAAAGTGAAGTATAAGTATTATGCGGAACATAAAGCGTAATACCTTTATTACCCCATAAATCAAAGATAGTCCAGAAACGACGCATCGTATTATTGTCAGTAACAACAAGCGTGTCTTCTTCAACGTTAAGGTTATAAGTTAAGCGTTTATTTTCATAACAAATCGCTTTAGTCGTTGCTTCTTCACCTTTAACAATCGTGACATCCCCAACACTGATATCAAATTGAATCTTTGCATAATCTTCACTAACTTCATGAGTTATAGCTTCATATTTCACCGTACTTAATCCTCCTAAATTAAAGCCGTTTACCGCTAAAACACTAATAAATATGACTAGGCCAACTACGAGCAAGGAACTCGCAACTATCGTTAAAATCTTTTCTAACTTATTCATTTTTTTGCTCCCTTCAACACCATCTTTGTTTTAATTTTGTTAATAAGCTTTTTCGCTAACTCAATTGTGTACTTCGTTAACTTAACCCCCACTAGTAATAAAAGGATCCCTAGTCCCGCCATTGCAAGACTTATCCCGAAATAGGCTAGTGCTTTAAGTCCTTCACCAGCAAAAAGCAAAGTAAAGACAGTAATAAACGCTTCAAATGAGCCGACAAAAAGACCAAGGTCTACGGCCCAGAGCGAAATTACAAGCGAGAAAAACACCGCAATTGCCCCGATAAGCAAACCGCCTAATCCAATAAGAAGCGGTACCCAAAGCGGTGCAAGTACAATAATTAGAACAATTTCCCATCCTTCTAACTTTCGTTTTGGTGTTACTTTGTCTTTAACAATCTTAGTAATTGATGTGCCTTCAATTTGTTTAATGACGATCTCATCAACATTACCAACTTCGGCGACCGCTTCTGCTTCACTTAGTCCTTCTTACATGCGGTCATCAATCATTTCGCTATAAAAAGCAATACGATCGTCCACATCGTCTTTTGGTAATCCTGCCATCTTTTCACGCAAGGCACTTAGAAACTCCTTTTTAGTCATCACTACTCTCCTTCTTAATAATAAATTTGTACATCGCTTCCATGTCTTTCCAGTATTCTTTAAATTCAGCAATGCGGCCAAGCCCTCTCCCTGTAATACTGTAATATTTCCGGAGGCGAGAATTGTGTTCAACTGTCTTAACAGTTAACATCTCATTTTCTTCGAGACGCTTTAATATTGTGTATAATGTCGATTCAGATATTTCAACATATGGCTTCATATCTTTAATAATACGGTAGCCATAAGTTGGTTTATTACGAATGACAGCAAGTACACAAACTTCTAAGAGTCCTCGTTTTAGTTGTACATCCAAAGTCTTATACCTCCCTTGACATAATACGTCGTAAGCCGAAGTATATAAAAGTCAATACATATTATTAAAAATTTACATTTTCTTTTAAATTGAAAAAAGAGTAGTTATAAACTACTAAATTTAAAAATGATTAAGGACATTATTAAGAATCAGTTTCAATCAGTGCTTGTAATTCAACATTACGCCTAATAAGTAATGTTGTTGTCCACATAAAAATTAATACGACAAGCCCAATTACAGCAATAAAGAAATGCGCAAGTACAAAGAAATTAATTTCTAAGAAAACAATAATAATATTACCAACTAAAAATATCGCTAAATCAATTAATAACATAATATTAGCAGCGTTAAGCAAACGCACATCTTTAGCGATAAACCGACCATTTTTCTTTAAGCGACCAGCGATTATCCACAAAAATATTAAAATGATAAAACATGGCACTGATGTAAGATAATAAAACGCTGATTGCGCATATACTTGAATCTTTTGTAACTGTGTTGGTTCAACATCAACTGGGCCGATAATTGTAAGCGAAATAGTAAAAGGATACCAGACAATAACCATAATTAAGCCGATGATAAAAAGAAAAATAATACCAATGCGGACAATGATCGATAATTGTTTCGTATTTATGTTTTTAGTTTCCATAACATAATTATAACGCTAAAACAGCTTTTCTTTAAAACAATGATTCTTTTAATATTTTTTCGATAAAGTCTTTATTAAACCAAAAACTTTGCTTTGTATAAGCCGTGATACCAGTTACCTTATCAGGAATTGGTAAATCGAATTTATCAGCACTGACTCTCGCGTGAGGTCGCACATGACAAATGCCATTTGAGTTTCTGTTTTCTTTTGGGAATTTATCAATAACTTTTCCACTAGCATTGAAATAAAAGGCGTCACCATTACTTACTAAAGTTGCACACTCTTCATACATCTCTTTAATGGCGCCGTCAACTACTTCATTTGGTGCATTCCAAAAATGAATTCGTTCAAAAGTTATTACATTATCGACTTCTTTAAAGACAAAAATCATTAATTTTAAATCCACAAATTCTTCACGCACCGTCGATTCTTCCCACGGCGTATTAATAAGCTCGGTAAATTCAAAAGCTTTAAATGGCATTGCTTCTGTCGGTCTTCCGTTTTTATCGATGGTTATTGTTCTAAATATAATGCCCGCAATGTCCATTTCCGCCGTTGATTTTTTATTGCCTGAAATGCCGAGCATCCTTTGGGCAATCATAAAATTGATTTGTTTAGCGCGTGATTTAATATTAAATCTGCGTGCTAATTGTTGTTGGCTCATCCCGCTATAAATTGACATTTTTTCTTTATAGATTTCTTCTAATGGATTCTTCATCCATTCATCTTCAGAAACAAGCGGAGAATAGGGAGCGATGTCATGAATAATATTTCTAAATAAATAAGTCATGTATGAAGTTTTAAAACTATACGCCCTTGGCTTTGCTTGGATATCTGAATTATATTGATCTACTAACACCCGACTATTAGCACCTTTCGTACATGCTGCAAGGAATTCTGTATCTGATTCCGATATTTCGTGAGCTTTACCCGCAACAATCTTTTTATGAATGATATTCCAATCTCTTTCAATTACCTTATAGTGCAATGAATTTTCAAATTCTAATAAATAATAATTGATGATTTCGTAATTCACAGGATGAACATCTAATAAATATAGATAAAACCAAATAAGCAATCGCTTGTTTTTCTTGTAAAATGAACTCGTTTTAAAAGTAACTAATGCTTCTTCCTTATAATTAATCATACTTAACACCAGTCGTTCTTTTGCCGATATAGTACCATTTAAATTACGTTTAACTGGTGTAACTTTCAATTCAATTTCAGCATTAATAAAATCATAGTTATCATCATTATTTTGTTTATAACCAAAAATGTTTTCTTCAACAAAGCCGCCAAGACCGCCTTTATTTCGTAAATTATAAGATTCGTCTAATCCAAAATCACCAAAAGTTTTATTCATTGCATTTTTGGTTATCTCTATAATTTCTCGTTCGTTTAAATATCTATTTTTATCATCCATTTTCAATTTGAATTATAGCAAACATTATAAAAAATATAATATCCGGCCTTTTGTAATTTTAATAATAAATAATCTAAAGTTATTTATTCTAATATTACTTTTTACTTGATCAAAAGTAATTGTTGTAGTAAACTAGAGCATATGGAAAAAACAGTTGTAGAATTATTTGCTGGTGTCGGTGGCTTCCGTGTTGGTCTTAACAATATTACCGCTATTGATGAAACGGGAAAAGCAATTGAACATAAAACATTTGATTTTGTATGGGCAAATCAGTGGGAACCTTCAACAAAAGCGCAACACGCTTTTGATTGTTATAATCTTAGATTCCCTTCTAAAACAGAAAATTCAAATGTAGATATTTCGAAAGTCGATAAAAACACTATCCCTAATCACACACTTCTTTGTGGCGGATTCCCTTGCCAAGATTATTCTGTCGCTCGTTCACTCAGTGGCGCCCAAGGTATTGAAGGAAAAAAGGGTGTACTATGGTGGCAAATTAATGATATTCTAACAGTTAAACGGCCACCTTTTGTCTTACTTGAAAATGTTGACCGCCTAATTAAATCTCCTGCCAAACAACGCGGAAGAGACTTTGGGGTAATGCTACGCTGCTTTTATGACCTTGGATATGCTTTAGAATGGCGTGTCATTAATGCTGCAGATTACGGCCACCCGCAAAGAAGACGGCGCGTATTTATTTTTGCCTATCACCAAAGTACTAGCTATTACAAGCAGCAGGCAAATGAGTCATCAAAAGAAATCATTGCTAAGACAGGTATTTTCGCTAAAGCGTTCCCTGTTGAAGACTTTTTAGAAACAACAATTAAAAAATATGATATTAGCGGAAAATATCAAGATTTAGTGGCGATATCTGATAAGTTCCACGCTCTTTTTGGTGACTCTGGCTATATGATTGATGGCAAAGTATATACGGCTAACACTAAACCTTTCAAGACTAAAAGCGTAATATTAAACGATATCGTAGAAAAAAACGGGGTCGCTCCTCACTATTATTTAAGTGATGCACAAAAGAAAAAATTTGAATATTTGCGTGGTTCTAAAAAAATACTCCGCACAAATAAAGATGGATTTGAATACATGTATTCCGAAGGCGCTATGTCTGCTTATGATGAGCTTTCATTACCAGCACGGACGATGTTAACAAGTGAAGGAACAACAAACAGAAGCACGCACATTATTTTAGACCCGAAGACAAATAAATATCGTTTGCTAACACCAATTGAATGCGAAAGGATAAATGAATTTCCTGACAATTGGACAAATACTGGGATGCCTGAAAAAAGACGTTATTTTATCATGGGCAATGCTCTCGTTTGTGGAGTTATTAATAAAATTGGTAAACAAATAAGCATTATTATCGATAATGAATAAAAATGATAAATATTGTTACAGGTTGTAATCATTCTAAATGTAGTTATCACTACTAATTTCCTTAAATTACTTTATAATATTTGTAGTCGGGACGTAGCACAGCTTGGTAGTGCGCTACCTTGGGGTGGTAGAGGTCGTGAGTTCGAATCTCATCGTTCCGACCATTTTATTAAAAGCACTCCCTAAAATTGAACCAAACATTAGTACAATTGGGAGTTTTTTTATTTTAACTAGTAGTAAAAACATTAATAAATATTGATCAGTGCTACTGAACACTTTTACCATTTTTAGTCAAACTGTCCAGTAGAATTTCTAGTAAGTTATTAGGATTAACACAAAGAATTAATAAAAATGCTATTATTGAAGAGAAGAGAATTAATGTATATGAAAAATAATAAAACTAAACTATTCCTATTAACAGCACTATTAATGTTAGTGGTATCTTCTTGTGGTGAAAGTTCACTAAGTAGTGATAATAGTATTTCATCAAGTACTTATGTTAGTGAGACCACTACTGCAATAGTGTCGACAAGTGACGAACAATCTTCAGTGGAATCAACTGAAGACTCTGCTGCTGAATCACTTAATGAATCTTCAGCAGAGCCATCTACTTCTGAATCTTCAGCAGAAATACCTTCTGCGTCCACCGCTCCACTTGTGGAAACACTAGTGCGCACGATTGATTTTGAAGAATTAGACGCTGGTAATATGAGTGCCACACATCATAATACTTATTACGACGGTTTAATTGTGGCTGACGGCAGGGTAACAACGACGAAAAAAACAAGTATCGATAATAAATCACTAGGGATGCGGATGCCTGCTTCTACCACGGAAGAACTACGTATTTGCACAATTAAGGTAAGCGGCTACACTAAAATTGTTTTGGATTTAAAACAAGAACGAACCCACACCCGCATTAAAACAAATACAGGCGCTATTTATCAAGGAACTAAAAACGAAGATATCTTACGTGATGTTGAAATTCTTACCACAGAACTTACTGAGCTAGTGTTTACTTTCTATACGGAAACATTAATCTCAAGTACGATGGACTGCGGGTTTGATAATATAAGATTTTACGCACTAGTGGAGGAAGGTGGCCTTCCACCTAGCAGTGAAACACCTACTTCTTCTGAACCAATAAGTAGTAGTGAAGAGACTAGTACTACAAGCGAAATCCCGACTAGTGTAGACGGAACTTATGACTATATTACAATGCGTGATATTGCTGAATTTTTACAAACTAAAGACGCTCATTACCCAATTTCTGACGCGTTTATCAAAGAATATCAACAAAAAACTGGTGGTTATATAGATTACGCGCGTCAACTTGGTAAAGTCGTCGATAAATCAATCTGTGAACCTGATCAAAAGTGGCACTTCTTTGATTCATGGCTCTATCGTACACTAGAAGAAGGCGGTATAACTTGGACTGATTCAGCAAAAAACCGCGTGTACACTAAACTATTATGTCCAGAATTATTACTTTGGATTTATGAAGCATGTGCTGCCCCTGAAGCAAAAATACTAGCAGCCTATGACGCTGCTGTTGCGGGTAAAGAAGCCGGAACTCATATTTCCACTATTGCTAAAAATATGCGCGCTTGTGTACCGTGGGAAGACTTAGAAATTAATATTCAATATTTTTTAGATAATAAATAGCTAATTATTTATATTTTTAAACATAGAGTACAAAGTAAAAAAACGAATATTTTTAATTTCTGATAATGGTGTTATCGTTACACTTTATAATCGAAATTATACAGATATCGTATATATTGTCGTATATAATATTTAAAAATGAGGTCCAAAATGAGGTCCAAAATGAGGTCCAAAATGAAAAGCCTCGGGGTCGTCCCGAGGCTCTCTTTTAATTTAAAGAGCGTTATTCAAACTTTTTAAGACGGAAGTAGCGTTTTTTCGCTTCTTCTTCACTCTTACTAAGTAAGAATTCAGCGTTTTCTGGGTTCACAGTTGGGAGTTGACTAAACCGTGTTTCACCCATCACGAATTCACGGAATTGTGTGTAATCTGGTTCTTTCATATCCCAAGTAAGTGGTGATTTACCCGCTGCTTCAAGTCGTGGGTCATAACGGAAGATTGGCCAGTAACCACTAGCGACGGCTTTCTTTTCAACGGCGATATGGTTACTAAGTCCGCCTTTAATCCCGTGCTCAGTACACGGACTATAAGCGATAACAATTGATGGTCCGTCGTAATTTTCCGCTTCAGTAAGCGCACGGATCGTGGCAACTGGGTTAGCGCCAAGTGCGACTTGGGCGACATAAACGTCCCCATAAGCCATCGCCATCATTGCTAAGTTTTTCTTTGCCCCTGTTTTACCACTTGCGGCAAATTTAGCAATAGCACCAGTTTGCGTTGCTTTACTCATTTGTCCGCCGGTGTTACTATACACTTCAGTGTCTAACACAAGCACATTAACATTTGCGCCACTAGCAAGGACATGATCAAGACCGCCGTAACCAATATCATATGCCCAGCCATCTCCACCAATAATCCACACTGATTTATCAAGAATGTCATCTTTATATTTAAGTGCTTCTTTAACGCCTTTGTCTTTACTTTTTTCAAGTAATTCAATTAAGCGTGGTAAGTAGCTTCTAACTTCTTTCCGGTCACGCGGATTTGCGAGATATTTTTCAAGGAGTTCTTTTAGTTCTGGTTCAACTTTTGGTAAAGCCGCAGTGAAGATGTCAGCAATTAATTTAAGTTTATAATCGTTAGCCATCCGCATTCCAAAACCGTATTCTGCGTTATCTTCGAACAGACTATTCGCCCAAGCGACGCCTTCACCGTCTTTGTTTGTGGTAAATGGTGTACCTGGGACACTACCACAATAAATCGAGCTACAGCCAGTCGCATTTGCTACTAGCATGTCATTACCGAATAATTGCGTAATTAAGCGGTAGTAAGGTGTTTCACCACAGCCCGCACATGCTCCGCTAATTTCCATATAAGGCATTAAGAAACCAACACCTTTTGGTGAATTAAGTGGGAATTTGTCGGTTTTATAAGTAACTTGCTTATATAAGTAGTCGGCAGCAGGTTCAATGTCAAATTGACTACGTGCTTCAACCATTTCAAGTGCTTTATTCCCGCCGCGTCCTGGACAAGTGACAACACAAAGGGCACAGCCGACACAGTTCATTGGACTAACTTGAATACGGAAGCGTAAGCCTGCTACGCTTGGTCCACCCATTGCCGCGACTGTTTCTTCACGCACATTTTCTGGTAAGCCTGCCACTTCTTTTTCGTCAAGTAAGAACGGACGAATTGTGGCGTGCGGACACACTAGACTACATGTATTACATTGGATACAGTTTTCTTTAACCCAGCGTGGCACCATTGTCGCGATTGAGCGTTTTTGTTTGAAGGTGATGTCATTAGTCATCGTGCCATCAAGTAAGTCCCACTTTGTGAATGTTGAAACTGGTAAGTCGTAACCTTCTAAGTTATCAATTGGGTTAACATATTCATCAAAATACTTATCACCCATAAGTTCCACAGTGCGTAGTGGTTTAAGTTTCTTCCATTCTGGATCAACTTTAACTTCAATGATACCGTGTGAGCCAGCATCGATTGCCGCATAGTTAAGTTCGACAATGCGTTTCCCGCGACGACCATAAGCCGCTTCAGCGTATTTTTTCATTAAGCGCAACGCTTTTTCGTAAGGCATAATATCTTGATTTAGATAGAAGAATGAAGATTGTAAGATTGTGTTTGTATGGCGACCCATACCGATTTCACTAGCGATCTTATTTGCGTCAATTACATACATCTTGGCATTTTTCATTGCTAAACCGTATTTAACTCTATTAGGTAATGCATTAATTAATTCTTCACCTTTTAAGCTTGTGTTAAGTAAGAATGTTCCGCCTGCTTTTAAGTAGCGAATCATATCAAATTTATAAAGATAAGAATCTTGTGAAGCACTAATAAAGCTAGCATTTTCTACGTAATAAGTTGAATGAATCGTATTTGTGCCAAACCGTAAGTGACTGCGGGTTGGACCACCAGCTTTACGTGAGTCATAGGCAAAGTAAGCTTGCGCATATTTATCAGTGTGTTCACCAATAATGGCGACACTTGACTTATTAGCGCTCACAGTGCCGTCACTTCCTAAACCGTAGAATAAGCATTCCGTATGTCCGTTATCAATATGATAATCGTGATCAAATGGGACACTAAGTTTAGTGACATCATCATTAATTCCAACGGTAAATGAATGCCACGGTTTATTATCTAAGAAGTCAAATACTCCTTTAATATGTTTTGGTTGTGTGTCACGGCTACTAATTCCGTAGCGACCACCAACGATAACATCAACTTTCCGTCCTTGTTGTTTAAGTGCGGTTAACACATCAAGATAAAGTGGTTCACCAAGTGCTCCTACTTCTTTAGTGCGATCTAAGACAGCGATTTTCTTCACTGTTTCTGGTAAAACATCGACTAAATGTTTGGCACTAAACGGACGATATAAGTGCACTTTAACAAGGCCAACTTTTTCGCCTTTTTTATTTAAATCGGCAACGACTTCACGGATTGTTTCAGTAACACTGCCCATCGCGACGATTACTTTTGTAGCGTCTTTGGCTCCGAGATAGACAAACGGTGCATAGTGACGACCGGTTACTTTACTAACTTTAGCAAAATAATCACAAGCAACATCAAGCACACGAGCGTAATGNNTGCACGAGCGCGGAATTCCGCTACTTTATCTTCTGGTAATAATTTCTTCCATTCATTTTCATCAATGACTTCAACTTTTTGAATTTCATGTGATGTTCTAAAACCATCAAAGAAGTGTAAGACTGGAGCACTTGATCCAATTGCTGTTAAGTGTGCTGCGTGCGCTAAATCAGCGACTTCTTGGACACTGTGACTTGCAATCATCATCACACCAGTTTGCCGTACAGCATAAATATCTTGATGATCACCAAAAATGGATAAGGAACGCGCGGCAATACTACGGGCACTAACATGCAGTACTGCTGGTAAAAGTTCACCAACCCATTTGTAAATATTTGGCACCATTAAAAGTAAACCTTGTGACGCGGTATATGTTGTCGCTAAGGTTCCGGCTTGTAAAGCACCGTGCACCGCACCAGCAGCGCCAGCTTCACTTTGAAGTTCTGTTACTTTTACTTTGCTGCCAAAGTAGTTTAATTTCCCTTGTGATGCGAATAAATCAACGAGTTCCGCCATCGGTGAAGATGGGGTAATCGGATAAATCGCCGCGATATCCGTGTAGAGATAACTTACCTCTGCGGCTGCGGCGTTTCCATCTAGGGAGACAAATTTTTTCTTAATAGCCATATTTTGACCTCCGTTTTTAATGACTCTATTATTATAAATAATAAACCCCAAAAATGTAAGCGTTATTATAAAAACAAAACGCACATATAAAAACCACCTATTTATCACGAGTTTATCGCTATAAATCAATTAAATGCTAACTTAATTATTTTTATTTTCTATTAACTATTTGGTGTTTGATACTTTTTGCGATAATCTTTAGGCAATATTCCTATACTTTGTTTAAAACTTTCCGTAAAGGTAGAAATATTTTTAAAGCCACATTGGAGCGCAATTTCTTTAAATGGTAAATGTGTTGTATGTAATAAATAGCGTGCTTCTGAAAGCCGTAAACGATTAAGATGCGAAATGGGCGAATGCCCCATGTATAGTTTAAATGCTTTACTAAAGTGACTTAAAGAATAACCAGAAGACTCCGCTATTTTGGCAATGGTTAAATTAGGATCACGGAAATGTTCATTCATATAAACAATCATTTTTTTAATCCGCGTTGCGTATTGTTTTGGTTTAGAGGATCATTAGATAATTTGATCCTGTACATCCCTGTTGATTTTGATCGGATGGTCGGGATTACAGAAAAACTTAAAACGCCATAACATTCAAAAGTTACCTTAACCGGAAAACATAATGGCGTAGACTTTGAACAAAAATATACACTGACTGACGGCGTGTGGGTTGGGGACGAAGAATATGAAGATCCGCACGGTTACACCATTAAAAAATCCGTCTATGACCATGTAATGACTATTAAATCGTTTACAGTTGAGCAACAACAAAAATACAAATATTTTACGAACTCCCGTAAGTTTAAAATTGAATTCAGAGATTATACAAGCGATAAAGATTATTCATACGGAACATTTATTTATAATCGTAAGGGTACACTAATGGAAATTCACTTCGATAGTCGGTTTGTTAATGAAGAATACAGTATTAATGTAAGTGATAATTTGTTAATTTATTACGATTTTAGTTAACTAAATAATTTTAAAAGATTCTAAAAAGCTAGGGCGACCTGGCTTTTTCTTATGCACCAATTAAGTCACAAATTATTATTTATACATATTTGGATACTTACGCGTCATAAATTCCATATCTTTATCACCGCGACCACTTAAACACACTAAAATACTTCCGGCACTCACGCTGCGCGCATATTTAATAGCATAAGCTACTGCGTGACTTGATTCAATCGCGGGAATAATACCTTCAAGACGCGATAAGAGAAAGAAAGCTTCTGCTGCTTCTTCATCAGTTATTGCTTCGTACTTCACGCGTCCTATTTCATGGAGAAAAGCGTGTTCTGGACCAACGCCCGGATAATCTAAACCACTCGCGATAGTGTAAGCATCTCCCACACTTCCGTCTTCATTTTGCAGCACTAATGAGTTAAAACCGTGCAAAATCATTTCTTTACCAAGTGATACCGCAGCGCTATTTTGCCCAATCGTTGGGCCTTGACCAAGCGCTTCAACACCAACAATATTAACTTTTTCTTCTAAAAAAGCTTGAAACATCCCAATTGCGTTACTCCCACCGCCAACACATGCTGCGACGACATCTGGTAATTCACCAGTCATTGCCACAAATTGTTCTTTAGCTTCGCGCCCAATAATTTCTTGAAAGTCACGCACCATTAAAGGATAGGGGTGCGGCCCAACGGCACTACCTAATACATAAAAGGCGTTTTTATATTCTTTTGCGTAGGCATTAAAAGCGGCGTCTACTGCTTCTTTAAGTGTTTGTGTTCCTTCTTTGACAGCAATCACATTAGCGCCCAACACTTTAATACGGTCAACATTTGGTCGTTGTTTTTGAGTGTCAACTGCACCCATATAAATGTCGCACTCTAAATCAAAATAAGCCGCAGCCATTGCCACCGCTGCGCCGTGACTCCCCGCTCCAGTTTCCGCGATTAACTTTTTCTTGCCTAAATATTTTGCAAGTAAGGCTTGACCCATTGCATTATTAAGTTTATGCGAACCACCATGATTTAAATCTTCGCGCTTTAAATAAATTTGCACTTTACCAAGATGATTTGATAAATTAAGGCAATGATACACAGGTGTTGGTCGTCCTTGATAATTTTTTCTAATTTCGCGTAGTTCGGCAATAAACTTTGCGCTTTTAGCGATCGTTAAGTAACCGTCATACACTTCATCTATTGCTTTTTGTAAATGCTTTGGTAAGAAGCTACCACCAAACCTACCAAAATAGCCGTCACTCGTCGGATAGTGCTTGCGGTAGTTTTTAAAATCAAAGTCTTGCCTATTTAGTGAGGTATCTTCTAACGCTCTTTGCCCTTTAATCCGGCGATCAAGTGGCTTTTTAGCATTTTCTGGTATTAAATACTTATTTTCGTATTTTACCCCTTCAATCCGTTTTTCTTTAATGAGTGCTCGTATCCGTCTTTCACTCATCTTCCATTTTTCGCTAAGTTCTTTAACGGTTAAATATTTCATTCTGTTTAGTTCCCTTCGGTATAAATATTGTTCCTAATCAAATTATACGCCTATCCTTTAAAAAAGTACAAGAAAAGCCCGACATAATCGGGCACTTTCTTTTAGCGTGGTGAACCGTACAGGATTTGAACCTGTGACCCATTGATTAAGAGTCAATTGCTCTACCAACTGAGCTAACGGTCCGTAGTGCTTTTTAATTATACGCCTATTTATAAAAATTGCCAAATGAAAAAGGCCCCAGGAGTCTGGGGCCAAGCTTCATGCGTTTATTTTAAGAAACGACAGGAGGGGTTAAGGATAATGTACCTTCAAAGGCAAATGGTGCTAAGTTGATAGCGTTATATGCACCAAGTGGGCCAGTGAAGTAAATATCAGCATCCGCATTAGTGACAAAGAAGTCTCTAAACGCTGCTTGATTATCAGTACCCATATGGTAGTTAAGTGAAAGTTTAACTTCAAATTCAAAGTTATCACTATCTTTACCGGTTAAAACAACATCAGCGTGTTTACCAAGTTCTAATGCGCCTGGTTCAACGGCGTTACCATCACGGTCAAGCATTGCCTTATAACGAAGTGGGAAGTTAAGTACGACTGTCGTACCAACTTTATGCATAAGTGGTCCGCTTAATTCGTTACCAATATCAAGTTGATCAGCAAAGTCGTCTGCGCTGACAACAACAGCTTTTGGTTCTTTAACCGTTGGGTGATCAGCAGGTTCAACTTCAGAAACAGTCTTAATCCATTGTAATTGTGGTAAGCCGTTATACACCGTGAATTGACCAACAACAGCGTACATCTTACCAAGTTCCATATGGTTAAATTCTTGAAGTTTAAAGAGACCTAACGCTACATCGCCATCACACAGTACACCATTATTCCAGTCACTGAAATAGCCGTTAAAGTAACCGTAGACTCTAACAACTGAGCCAGTTGGCACACTACGGACATCAGCAAGGTTGTAATCATGAATAATGGCTTGTGGCTCTAAAATCATGTCCATATTAAATGTAGTGAAACGTTCTTCAATATGAATCGTGACATATAACCGCGCTGCTTTTGCCGGTGGTACAGTGTGAATTGGGTTACCGCCACCGTCATATTCCGCTTCATAGCGCGGATATTCAGGAACAGCAAAATAACGGCCAATATCATCATATTCAAAAGTAAAGCCTGCATAAGGTTCTTGCTCTAAGAATGAATAGGTTACAGTATATTCTGGATAAAGATAGACGCCATTAATTTCGTCTTCATACTTTAATTCACCAGCGGTAATAAGTAATAAGTTGTCACCATACTTTAATTCTGGTGTCGGTAGTGGGTTCTCCGCTTCAGCCCGTTCAACGTTTGTTGGAACTTTAACGCCTCTTTCAAGGACAAGCGGAACACTGCGCGCAATGTAATTAACGGCAATTTGATATTCTTGCTCAGTTAGTTTTACTTCTTCTTCGCTTGATGAAACGACTTCTTCACTGGCGCTTGAGGGTGGCACTACTTCGCTGCTGCTATTATCACAACCAACAAGTAAGCCAAAAACCGCAAGTAATAAGCCAATTTTAACAAATGTTTTTTTCATATATTTCTCCTTTATTATTTTTGTACATACCGCGCAAGTTTAGTAACAGTTTCATTTAACACTTGCTCCGGTGTTTTACCTTTAAATAATTCAGCCATCACTGATTCGATGGTATTACGAATTTCACTTGAACCAAGGAACCCTGGGTCAACGAACTTATTCCAGCCTGCTTCAGGATCCATATACACATTAGCCTGAAGTTTAGCGGTACTACGAATTACTTTTTCGCGTGGTGTCCCGTCTGTTTGATCTAAGAAATCACTATACATTAAGTAATCTTGATAACGCTGACTATCGCGATCAATTTTGGAAGCGTCTAACACTGGGAAGTAGGAAGTTGCTTTACCAAATTCGTAGTTTGCTTCATAAGTTAAGAAGCGAAGTAAGCGCCAGGCAGCGAGCCGTTCAGCTTGTGCTTTTGGATCACGGCCTTGACCAACGGTAAAGAGCGCTAAGTTTGTGCCTTGGGCAATAACTGATTTTTGCGCTGCTAAGTCACCGTTATAAGGAATTGGATTAATCGATAATTCAAATGGATATTCAGTTGTCCCGCCTGGTAAATTTTCACCAACACCGGCACTACTACTAATAGTAAGTACGAGTTTTCCTTCTTTAAATGGTGTTGAAGAATAAAGCGGTTCACCAAAGTTGTCAGGTAGACCAATTAATCCAGCGTTATATAGCTCTTTAAAATAAGATAGGGCCGCTAGTGTTTTAGTGCGGTGCGGTTCTTCTTGGAAACGGATGTAACCATTTTGAATTGTGTTACCTTTTTCCGTATACATTGCACCCCATTGCCGAATAATTGTAATAAAGAAGTTACTAGCGCTATCCCAGCTAAAGGGGATAAATTGATTTTCATTAACTAGCGTCATATCAACAGCGACCTGTTCTTTAAGCGCTGCATCAAATTCCGCAGGTTTTGCTACCGCTGTTCCATCTTTTAGGACTAATTTACCAAACCAGCCGTTATCTTTCGCGACGGCTTTAAGTAATGGGCCAACAACGGCTAAATCTTGCCATGTTTTTGGAATAAAGATACTTTCGTCTCTTTTTTTAGCCGCATCAAAGAAACTTTGGTTAGCAATCATTACTTCCGTTGATTTATTAAACGGTAAGCCGAATGTTGCAGCGTCTGATAAGCCATTAATTTCGGCCATGTAGTCGCTATTGTATTCATTAATATCAACACCATAGTCTGGGTGATTGATGTAGTTAGTGGGGTTACCAAGATTTACTAAAATATTAGCGTTAATGTAACCGACTAAATGGTCAGGATAACCATTAGCGATATGCGGATAAGTATTTGTACTAATTGAACCGTTAATCGCTTGTTGGAGGTTTGGATAACCACCCTTTGATTCATAAAGTACTTTAATATCAGGATTTTCTTGTTCAAAACGCGCGAAAAGCGGGTTTAATGCACCAGTAACTGATGCCCCAAATCCTGTCCAGAACTTCACTTCGATTTTTTCAGTCGAACCACCACCGCCTGAAGATGTCGTTGGNNGTTGGTGGCATCGGTGGGCGTAAACAACCAGCAAGCGTTGTTAAAGCTAAGACCGATACCGCTGTAAATATGAGTTTTCTAAATTTCATATCTCTCTTTCCTTTCTTGTTTATATAATAACGATTAGTAATTACTAACCTTTAATACCACTGCGGGAGACACCGCTCATAATGTATTTACGGAAGAACACAAAGACGAGCAGTAACGGAGCAGTAACAATCATCGATGCGGCAATTTTAACGGTGTCGTAACTAGCGAATTGACCAGTAAATGTCGACATTAACCCGTTACTAACAAGTCGCATCGTATGGTTATATTTAAATAATTTCTGAATAGTGGGGTTATAGCCTTGCGCAATAAGTGTTGGCCAAATAAAGGCGTTCCAGCTACCCATAACGTTGAGAATAATAATCGTAACGATTGTCGGCATGCCAATTGGAATCATCACGCGCCATAAGTAGCTAAATTCACCATAGCCGTCAACTTTCGCGGCAAGGAATAATTCGTTTGGTATTTGCTGGAATGTTTGTCGTAAGTAGAAAATGTAGAAGACACTAACGCCGTGGACAAAAATAAGTGCGCGATAAGTGTTTTCCCATCCTAACCATTTCGCTGTTTGAATATTTGTAATAAGCATCATTTCGCCAGGAATCATCATCGTTGCGAGTAAAATCGCAAATAAGAAGTTTTTCCCTTTAAATTCAAGACGAGCAAACGCAAACGAGGCAAGCACCGTTGTTACAATTGTAAAGACCGTTGAGACAACCGCGACGATAATCGTATTAAGAAAATACGGGATAAAACTGCGTTCTGGTGAAGTTTCAACGATATGTAAGAGTGCTTCATTCATCTCTTTTAGTGGATCTTTTAAATCCATCCCTAAGACAATCCTAAAGTTAACAAAACTTGGATTTGCCGTAAATAAGCGTAATCCAGTCGACACTTCACGTTGATATTCAAGTGGAGTTTTAACTGAAACACTAATCATAAACCAGAACGGTAAAAGCATAAAGAAAGCAAAAAGCGTTAAGAATGTGTAAGTAATAATCTTAACAACAATCGCCCGCGTTTTATATTCTTTTGCGATTTCATAGGATGGCTGAAAGCGTTCGTCATCAATGTGTGATAATTTCACTTCTTCTTCGGCAGTTAATTCGACTGCTTCTGTGACTTTTTTATCTTTATCTGTCATTACGCTACTCTCCTATTAATAGTGCACCCGCTTCTTCGAGACTTGCATCTGAATAAGCGTGATGAATAAAATTACAATAAGTAAGACGACAGAACCTGCTGCGGCAAGTGGAATGTTCTTTTCAACGTTGCGGTTCATGTAAATGTACCCGACAACCGTAATCCACATCGTGCGGTTTTCGCCCCCAAAGTGAATTGGTCCGCCCCCCACAATCGAGATAACGCTTTGATAAGCTTTAAATGCCCCGATAAATGAAGTAATCGTAATATATAAGATTTGCGGACTTAAAAGTGGAACCGTAATCCGTCTAAAGATTGTGCTGCGACTTGAGCCATCAATCCGCGCAGCGTCATAGTATTGTTTGTCAATACTTGCTAAACCTGCCATAAAGACAAGGATTTTAAACGCTAAGCCTGACCAAATTGATTGGACAGTAATCGCAAATCCTAAGGAGAATTTTGATAACGGGATCGTTCCTTCTGGACTCCATAACGGACGAATCCACGATACTGGTTTTCCGCCAAAGAACTGGATAAATTGGTTCATAATCCCCCCAACCTCATGCGAGAAGATCGTATTAAAGACCATCCCTAAGGCAATGCCGTTAGTGACATAGGGGAGGAAGAAAATTGTTTGATAAGTTGCGCGTAACGGCTTAATAGAATTAAGCGATACGGCAAGTAAAAGTGAAATCATAATCGTCAGTGGGACGGAAATGATTGTTAAAATAGCGGTATTAATAAGCGCGTTACTAAAAAGCGGATCCTTTAAAACATATTCAAAGTTCGCAAAACCAATAATTGGTTTAACCGGTTGTAAAAAGGGAACATCAGGTTCAATAATCGCAAAATATTCGCGCCACCAATCAGGGTTATTATGCATGTCAAGTTGTCGTAAGTAACTTGCAAGTGCAAAACTACCGGTCCCGCCTTGGAAATAAAAGTCTTTAACAAAAGCAATAAATGCTGTATTAAAAATCGGGAAAATGGTAAAGACAAGCAAGAAGAAAAGGGCAGGTAATAAAGCAATTAATGCTTTTAACCAAATTGGCATTGCAATCGTCTTTTTCGTTTGCATTGGCCCTTTTTCAAGATGCAGTACTCCTGCTTTAGTGCTCATAGCCTACCTCCTTTCGTAAATAAGAATCTTTCATCGCGTTTTCCTATAAAATCCGTGAACCATCAATATCAAAGAGATAGAAGCGTTTTGGATATACCTTAATTACTTTGTCTTTGACTTTATGACGTTCTTCAGCAGGGATAATAACGCGAATCCGGTGTTTTTGTCCCACAACATTAGCGACGATCGTAATATCGCGGCCAATATGTTCAATATAAAGTACTTCAATATCAATTGCTGGATTATCATTTTTGTCAAGGGTGAATGCTTCAGGACGCACACCAATCTTCACATCACGATTTGCACCAGCTTCAACGATGAGTTTACCAACCTCTTCTTCAAAATCAGCGTAAGCATAACGATAGCCGCCACCGACGATAGCTTCATAAATGCTTTCAAGGTTAACTTCACCTTCAATAATACGCGGAACAAATTTTTGTTTTTTCTTTGGATTTAATTTGGCAAAGAAATCACTAACTTTTTCTTTAAATGCTTTCTTTTCTGGTTCTTCTTTAACTTCTGGCTCTGCTTCAACATAATCAACGCCTAAGCTAGCGAAGTAATCAGTTTTCGTTCCGTTATAACCACCTTCAACAGCGATATCATAAATTCTTTCATCAAAGTAATCAAATTTACCTTTTGATTTAAGCCCTTCATGATAAACATTGCCGTGAAGTAATACTTTACCATTCTTTAATTCACCATCAAAAATATTAATCGCTGGTGAGCCTAAGAATTTCGCAACAAATAAGTTGACTGGTTCTTCATACACCGTTTGCGGTGCATCGATTTGATGGACAACACCGCGACGCATCACAACGATAAAGTCACTAATACTCATTGCTTCTTCTTGGTCGTGAGTAACAAAGATTGTTGTAACTTTTGTATCACGTTGAATCCGCCGGATTTCTTCACGGGTTTGAAGCCGTAAGCGTGCGTCTAGGTTGGAGAGCGGTTCGTCAAGTAATAAAACTTGGGGCCGCTTCGAGAGCGCACGGGCAATCGCTACCCGTTGTTGTTGACCACCCGAAAGTTGTTTAGGTAGGCGGTCGAGCAAGTTACCAATGTCGACTAAGTTTGCGACTTCTTGAGCAACTTGCTCCATTTCGGTTTTTTCTAGTTTCGGTCTGACATTCTCGAGTGGGAATGTAATGTTTTGCCGAACTGTAAAATGCGGATAGAGCGCATAGTTTTGAAACACTAAACCGATCCCTCTATTTTCAGGCGGAACCTCAGTGACATCACGATCACCGAACCAAATCTTACCAGCGGTCGGTTTGTGTAATCCAGCGATCATGTAGAGTGTCGTTGATTTTCCACAGCCCGAAGGTCCTAAAAGGCCGACAAGCTTTCCATCAGGAATAGTAAAATTCATCTGATCAACAGCTTTGACTGTCGGAGCGCCTTTGACTCCAGGGAAGTGTTTCGACAGATTATCTAATCTAACTTCCATATTTCCTCCTGCAGATTGTCTGCTATGTTTATTTTATAATAGCACAATATCAAGGTTTTTGGCTATTGTTTTATTATCGGCATTATGTAGTTTTTAATCAATTTGATTAAGCTTCTCTTTATCGCGTAATCTTTCTTCACGACTTTCGGCTTTGCGTTTATCAACGGCAATTAGGCGTTGTGCGAGCTCTTTACGATACTTTGTTTCTTCATTTACATCTTTAAAGACAAGCGTTGTTTTTTTATCCGCCACGAGTGTTGCCACAAGCTGATCATACATACTAAGTTGTTTTTTAGAAAAGAGTGTCATCGCAAAGGAAATGAGATGAAAGGGTACAAAGAAAAAGACAAAACTAAAGATAAATATCGCGAAATTGCGCATATTTGCTTGCAAAACGCTCATTTTATATCCTAAACGATTTAAGACTATGGTCCCCGTAATTACCTTACCAAATGTTACTTTATCTTTCCTAAAGTTTGGAATAATGACAATAAGAATTAAAGCACTTGTTAAGTAACTTCCCGCCATTGCATAAAAAATAAGCCGTTCAGCTTTAATAATGAGCGGAACTACTACTTCATGATAATCAAGATGTTGATGCGCTTTTTCTATTTCATCAGTGTAAAATTGCTTCACCGCTTCTTGCTTCCCTTCTTTAAAAGGAACTTCCCACGGCGCTTCACTATTAATAGCGTCAAAAGTAAATAAAGAGTCTTCGCGACCTTTCCCTA
Organism: Caryophanales bacterium UBA1361; assembly: GCA_002306335.1. Taxonomy (GTDB): domain Bacteria; phylum Bacillota_I; class Bacilli_A; order RFN20; family CAG-826; genus UBA1361. Next base: position 49,568 of record DBRT01000015.1, on the reverse strand, counting down.
AAATAACGACATAATAATCTTCTGCAGTGTTATATTCATGACCTTCCACTAATATATCAGCGTAACCGCGTTCAATTTCGCCTGTTTCAAGATTTTCATCAACGTAAAATGTGTAGAGTGCTTTAGGGAACTTTTCAACATCATTAATGATGTAAGGTACTGCATTATCAATCCCTTCAACGTCATATAGTCCGCTTTTTAATTGAATTTGTGTGATTTTAACAAACACTTCGATTAAGCCATTATTGTCTACTATAGTGCGCGCCGGAATATATAAAAAAAGCGCCAATATAATGACAAATATCGTATCAAGGAAACCCGCAAGGAAGCGTTTACCTGCTGTTTGCTTTACGACATAATGGTTCATTAGGCGCCACTTTCTTCATCGAAGCGTTCACTAAATACTTCTTCATTAAAGTCTTCAGCCTCAAGTCTAGGACTATATCTTTTTTGTGCTTCTAAGAACTCAGCTTCACTTTTATATACTGTCGAATTTTGTAAATCAATTACTTTCGTATTAGCGATAAAGTCATGCGCACTGCGACGCTCTTTACTAAAGGTCATAATTGTGAGTGAGATAAACGGTAAAATAATTGGAATTAAGAGATTACTTAATAAGTTAATAAATAAGAAAGCAAAGTAACGAAGTAATAACCACGGCACAGTAACTGTGTAACCATGACGCGTCGTTACTCCTAATTTTAAGGCCTTTTTGCCGAGTGTTTGACCGTGTTTAAAGAAAAGCGGGAACACTAAAAAGACGACAGTGCTACCAAGCACCATCAAGATTATATTTTCCTGAATATTAACCTTATTAATGATTGTCATATTCGGTCGTAAATTAAAAGCGTTCACTGCTTGATTGTAAATGCGGTTATTAAATTTATTAATATCTTCCGCAGTTAAATCCGCTTTAAAATCTAATCCCGCTGGACGAAAAGTGTCGTACTCCGGTTCAGCAGTTTCTTCACTACTAACCGCGCCTTCTGCTCCTAAATGTTCATCAGTGGGAATGCGTAAATAAATTGATTCTTCCGTATCAGGTTTAATGACATTTTCTAAGTACCAATCAAATGTAAACATTGCATTATTTTCAGGTGTATTATCAATTTCACCCGCCGCTAATTTCGCTTCTTGTTCACTGCGCAAAAAGACTGTGTAAAACTTAAAGACACCTTCCCCGCGTTTTGTTTCTGGTAATTGATTACTTTCAACTTTAACTAAGTCAATATTGCTTTCATCATCAAGAATCGGTTCATTAAGGACGACTAAGTTACTACGTTTTTTATCACGCTCATGTGCGGTCACAACATTATCAATATCATAAACTTTGTTATAAATTGGATGAATGGCAAACCATAATACATTCATTAATAAATACATAATGACAAGGTCAATTAAAACTGCACCAGTACGCTTTAAAGCGCCACCTGGAACTGTATCTAAATTAGGTTGGGTAATTTTCTTTTCTTTTTTCATATTTCGCTAAGTACTATGCTACTAAAAACTATCATATATTTCAATTGTTACGATATAATCGTAAACAAAAAACTCCTCCGAAGAGGAGTTAGTTGTGTAATGCTTTAAATCTTATTTTAAGATTTCGGTAACAGTACCGGCACCAACAGTGCGGCCACCTTCACGAATGGAGAACTTAGTTCCATTTTCAATGGCGACTGGGTGAATGAGTTCAACGGTTAAGGTGACGGTATCGCCAGGCATAACCATTTGCACATCGGCTGGTAGTGTTACAACACCGGTAATGTCAGTTGTCCGGAAGTAGAATTGTGGACGATAGTTTGATAAGAATGCAGTGTGACGACCACCTTCTTCTTTTGTTAAGACGTAAACGGTGCTTGTGAATTTTGTGTGTGGTTTAACTGAGCCAGGTTTGGCTAAGACTTGACCACGTTCGACTTCGTCGCGTGCGACACCGCGGAGTAAAACACCAACGTTGTCACCAGCTTGGGCGCTGTCGAGTAATTTACGGAACATTTCAAGGCCAGTAACGACGGTTGATTTAGTTGGACGAATACCAACGATTTCAACTGGTTCGTTTAATTTGACCATTCCGCGTTCCACTCTACCAGTGACGACGGTACCACGACCACTGATGGTCATGACGTCTTCGATTGGGAGAAGGAATGGACGATCGGTTAAGCGTTCTGGGTCAGGAATGTAGCTGTCAACAGCTTCCATTAATTCGATGATTGCTTTTTCAGCATCTGCTTTACCGTCTAATGCATCACGGGCACTGCCGCGAACGATTGGGGTATCATCGCCTGGGAATCCGTATTCGTTAAGTAATTCACGAACTTCCATTTCGACGATGTCAACGAGTTCTGGGTCGTCGACTAAGTCAACTTTATTTAAGAAGACTACAACGTAAGGAACACCAACTTGACGTGCAAGTAAGATGTGTTCACGTGTTTGTGGCATAACACCGTCAGTAGCGGCCACAACGAGAATTGCTCCGTCCATTTGTGCGGCACCGGTAATCATGTTTTTAACATAGTCAGCGTGTCCCGGACAGTCAACGTGAGCATAGTGACGAGTGGCGGTTTGATACTCAATGTGTGAAGTATTAATTGTAATTCCGCGTTCTTTTTCTTCTGGTGCACGGTCAATTTGATCATACGCCATTAATTTTGCACCGCCTTGCGATGCGAGGACTTTGGTAATAGCTGCGGTTAAGGTTGTTTTACCGTGGTCAACGTGACCAATGGTACCAACGTTAACGTGGACTTTACTTCTGTCAAATCTTTCTTTTGCCATAATAATTTCCTCCTAACTTGTAGCGTTTTAATTTATTGCAACGCTATCAGTTTATAGCAATTTTAATTTTTTATCAAATCATTGTGCTATTTATATAGCATTTGCGGACTAGCGAGCACTAGTTCCACTCTTTTTGACGATTTCATCTGCGATGTAGCGTGGACATTCGCCATAGTGATCAAAAGTCATCGTATATGTACCACGACCTTGGGTGAAACTACGTAAATCAGTAACGTAGCCAAACATTTCGGAAAGTGGTACTTCAGCATCAATAACTTTAGCGTTTCCGCGTTGGCTTTCATCCTTCATTGAACCGCGGCGTCTTGCTAAGTCACTAAGCACGTCGCCATAATACTGTTCTGGAACAGTAATTTCAACTTTCATAATTGGTTCAAGTAAGACGGGTTCTGCTAGGCGTCCCGCTTCTTTAAGCGCCATTGATGCAGCAATTTTGTAAGCAGCTTCACTACTATCAACATCGTGATAACTGCCATCATACAGTGTAGCCTTAATATCAATTACTTGATATCCAGCGACTAAACCGCGCACTAATGCGTCTTTTAAACCTTCTTCGGTTGGCTTAATGTATTCGCGCGGGATCACACCACCGACAATTGCATCGACAAATTCGAAACCTTTGCCTGGGTTTGGTTCAAAGCGAATCCACACATGACCATATTGTCCGCGCCCACCAGATTGTTTAATATATTTGCCTTCGCATTCCGCCTCTTGGCTAATTGTTTCGCGGTAGCCAACCATTGGGGCACCGACATTAACATTAACACCAAATTCACGGCGTAATCTGTCGACTAAGACATCAAGGTGAAGTTCACCAACACCAGCGATAATTGTTTGTCCAGTTTCGGGGTTAGTCGTCACCTTAAATGTTGGATCTTCTTCCATTAACTTAGCAAGTCCATTTGTCATTTTGTCTTGGTCAGCACGGGTCTTTGGTTCGATTGCTTGTTCAATAACAGGTTCAGGGAATTCCATGCGTTCTAAGATTAATTTATTCTTTTCATCACAAATTGTATCCCCTGTTGTCGTGTTTTTAAATCCGACAACCGCACCAATATCACCAGCTTTAAGTTCACTTACTTCTTCGCGGTGATTACTGTGCATGAGCACTAAACGACTAATCCGTTCACGAACGCCTTTAATACTGTTATACACATAGGATCCAGCTTTAATCGTACCTGAATAGACACGGACATACGCTAGGCGTCCCACAAATGGGTCGGTCGCGATTTTAAAGGCTAAGGCCGCAAGTGGTGCATCAGCGTCACTTGGGGTAATAATTTCAGTACCATCAAGTAGTTCAGCTTTTGCCGGCGGGACATCTAACGGACTTGGTAAGTAATCGACAACGCCGTCAAGCAGTGGTTGAATACCTTTGTTTTTATAAGCACTACCACAGAATACTGGGAAGAATTCACCAGTTAAGACGGCTTTACGAATAACGCGTTTGATTTCTGAAACACTTGGAGTTTCGCCTTCTAAGACTTGAATCATGAAGTCGTCATCAAAGGCGGCAAGTTTTTCGATTAAGTTTTGTTTTGCAATGTGCATTTCTTCTAGGTATTCTTCCGGAACTTCTTCGATTGAAACATTAGCGATATTATCATCATAAATATATGTTTTTTCTTCAATAATATCGATGATTCCACGGAAGTTACTTTCAACACCGATGGGAATTTGCACAGGTTCAGCGTTTGCGGCAAGTCGGCTATGAAGCGTGCTAACCGCCATATTGAAATCAGCGCCAGTTGCATCCATTTTATTGACAAAAACGATGCGTGGGACATTGTATTTTGTGCCTTGACGCCACACAGTTTCCGTTTGTGGTTCAACACCACTTTTACCATCTAATACTGTGACAGCACCATCAAGTACACGTAATGAACGTTCAACTTCAACTGTAAAGTCGACGTGTCCTGGGGTATCAATGATATTAATGCGGTTTTCTTTCCAAAAGGCGGTTGTCGCCGCACTTGTAATTGTAATACCGCGTTCTTTTTCTTGGGCCATCCAGTCCATTGCGGATGCACCTTCGTGTGTTTCACCGACTTTATGTAAACGACCAGTGTAGTAAAGAATACGCTCTGTTGTCGTTGTTTTCCCCGCGTCAATATGCGCCATAATTCCGATATTACGCGTATGTTGCAAATCAAATTTAGTTAAATCGGCCATGGGTCCTCCTAGTACCGATAATGCGCATAAGCTTTGTTAGCTTCCGCCATCTTATGGGTGTCATCACGACGTTTGACGGACGCGCCTGTTCCATTAGCAGCGTCAATAATTTCCGCTGCGAGTCTTTCTTCCATTGTTCTTTCATTGCGTAAGCGTGAATAGTTCACTAACCAACGAAGACCTAATGTTGTTTTACGCTCTGGGCTCACATCAGTCGGGACTTGATAGTTTTGGCCACCGACACGACGAACCTTAAGTTCGACCTCAGGCATAATATTACTAATTGCAGTTGCAAAAACGTCCATTGCAGGTTGTTTTGTTTTCGCTTCGATACGTTCAAAAGCGTTATAAAGAATCGTTTGGGCTGTTCCGCGTTTCCCGTCATACATTAATTTATTAATTAAGCGGGTAACGAGCTTTGAGTGATAAATTGGGTCTGGTAAGACGTCACGTTTTGCAACACTTCCTTTACGAGGCATATCGTTTCCTCCTTCCTTCGATAATAAGTAGTTTGTTTATTTTTTTATTAATGTTCAGCAGTATGTGGGCGTTTTGTTCCGTATTGACTACGACCTTGACGTCTTTTTTCCACACCAGCGGTGTCTAATGTACCGCGCACGATGTGATAGCGGACCCCTGGTAAGTCTTTAACACGACCCCCACGAATTAATACGGTGCTGTGTTCTTGTAAGTTATGTCCTTCTCCACCAATGTAGGCTGTAACTTCATAACCATTTGATAACCGTACACGAGCGTACTTACGTAACGCTGAGTTAGGTTTCTTTGGTGTCATTGTTCCAACCCGGGTACACACACCACGCTTATGTGAAGAATACTGATTAACTTCACGACGTTTAAGTGAGTTCCAGCGTTTGGTAAGGGCAGGTGATTTTGATTTGTAGACTGCCTTTTGACGGCCATGACGCACTAATTGATTAATTGTTGGCATCCATCTTTCTCCTTTCTTCGAATCTTCTTTTCTGCTACTCGACACACAACCGGGTGTATCAAGGTTTTTGTTTTAAAAACGACCTTTAGGTCATTGCACTTTGATATTATAGGGACATTGCTAAATAATGTCAACACAAAACTGAAAATTATTCGAGATTGTTAATTGACAAAGTAAAATCCGTTGTTAAGAATATGCAATTAAAATATAAATTAACTATATGATTTTTAATGTGAATTATAATGCTTAATATGTTTAATTATCAATTTTTTGTTCGAGAATTCTTTTTAAATCAACATAGTTAATAGCTCCGCTTGCGATTCCAACGGCTATTTGTTCAATTTCGTCATCAGTAAAAGAAATTATAATCCCATTTATTTGTAAAAAAGAAAGCATCACATATAAGCCAATTCTTTTATTACCATCCACAAACGGATGATTTGAAATAAATCCAAAGCCAAGTCTAGCTGCCTTTTCAATTTTAGTCGGGAAAAGTTCAACACCATCAAAAGTTTGATATGGTGCTTCAATTGCTGATTCTAGTAGACTCTCATCACGAATACCAAAAACTCCTCCTGTGGCCTCAATTATGAGTTTATATAGAATAATATTCGTTCTTTAGTAAATTTAATCATTTTGCTAAATTTTTAAAGGCGTTGATATGTTTACTAAGGATTCTTTTCGCAACTATTTCTATCTTTTCGTCTTCTGTTAACTCAATATATTGTTCAATATCTGCAAGAATGTATTTTGGCTTGTTATTTTTAAATATCACAGCGGAACCATATTTTTCCGCAGTTTTTGAAGCTTTTGAAAAATTTTGATTTGCATCAGTCATTGTAATAATTTGCTCTGTTTTAATAATCATTATCGCACCCTCAGGATAATTATAGATTATTATTAGGATAAATTCAACCTATTTTTATTAATGTTTAAAAAGGCTGGAGTCAAACCCCAGCCTTTAGTTACATAAAACGTTGTTTTATAATTTAGTGATAACGATGTTTTTTACTGATTAATTTAAAGCCAGCAAGAGCAACTAATGCCATAACGATAAATGCCCCCATTACCAGTGCATTGTTTGTGCCTTCATTACTTACAAGCGGAGATCCACTAGCAGGGATTGTCCGGTCAAGGAAGTTACTAAACATTGCGGTTCCATACTTCTTCACAATATAGTCATAACGCGCCATTGCTTGCGCTAATAAGTCACCATTAGAATCAGCAACCGCTGTTTTTAAATACGCTTTTGTTGTAGGATCAAGTGAGTCATTATATTGATTCGCTAGTGTTTCATTCCATTCTGGTGCATTTAAATTATTTGCTGCACCTGTTGCGTCACATGTTGCCGTTTTTTCAAGAATCTTACTCGCGTATACGGTAGCTTTATGATGAACTTCACTAACAAAAGTCCATGTTCCTGTTTCTTGATGATAGACATTTTTACCAATTTCCCACACTATATCGCCCGTTTGATTTCCAGCATTATCGTGGAATATAACGTTTTCGGTAAGATAGGCAGCATGGAAAAACCATGAATAGTAGCCGAATCCGTGATTAAACATTGCTGTTCCAGGCCAATTGCCTGTTATTTTGCGACCATCACCGTCCCATGTATAAAGATAAACGTCACCACTTGAAAGAACTTTATTCGGGTCATAGAAGATTAAAGTAGTATCTTGTGATTCAACGTATTTTCCGTAGAGTGTTAAATCAGCAGTTAATAGACCCGGAACATAAGCAATCGTTAATTCAGGGTCAGTGAACCATCCCGCATATCCTCCAGTGCCAATCCCGTCAAATAGTGACTGATTATGTCCAGTTACTGGGGTGTTAAGCCATTCTTGCCAACTAGTGGGCGGGGTCGTGACGATGTCTTTATTGTAAAAAAGCACTGATGTTGTCATATTCAGTGGCACACCGTACTGACTACCTTTATACACCGTTGTCGCTAAACCTGAAGTAAAGAATTTAGTATTATCAATAACCGCACTATTAGCGATATATTCGTCTAGTTTAGCAATCGTGTCGTCGTGCGCATAATCACTAATCCGTGGTTGATCGAAATAAGCTAAATCTGGTTTACTGCGTGAACTTATCGCCGCATTAAGTGATTTGTTATAACTATCTTTAACGACCATCAGTAATTTAACTTTAATTCCTGTTTCCGCTGTAAAGTCAGCAATTAAATTTTTATACGCTGTTTGGTCTGTTTGTTTTGAAGGCTGATAGGCCCAAAAGTTAATTGGGTCATCACTCCCACCATTTTCACTACCATCTTTTCAGCCAGTCACAACACTGAGTGATAAAGCCAAAAAAAGACTAAATAAGATTGTTGTTATTTTCTTCGGTTTCATTTTGTGCACCTCTATAAAATGTTATCGTTATCATTTTGAAATATAATTGCTAATTTTGCAAGTTAAACTGAAATTCTATGTAATAGCTAGATTGATTCGCGATGAATAATCGTTGTTTCAATGAATGCGTGATTAACTGGTAATTCATTTTTATTTTCAATCAGGGCAATAATGCGATGGGCAAGTGCTTTTCCGGCTTCGTAAATTGGTTGATGAATGGTAGTAAGTCGAGGGTGCGCTACTTCTTGGGTACCTAACCCATCAAACCCAGTTACTGCTATGTCACGCGGTACTTCTAAACCTTTTTCTTTAATTGCGCGAATAGCACCAATTGCCATATCATCTGTAGCGCACACAATTACTTCAGGAGTATCACCTTGTTTTAAACTTTGACCCACGACTTTATAAGCGTCATTTTCATTATTTTTAGCGGCCAAATATTTTACAGTAATTTTATCTTTTTGACTCATAACTGCGTCACTAAATCCTTTTTTACGCTGTAAGATAAACCGTCTATAGTCATCAATTCCTAAATATGTCAGTGTTCGATAGCCTTTACTAAGTACGTGACTTGTCATTAAGTAAAGCCCTTGATAATTATCAACGTCAACACTTGACACTCCTTCTACATAGCCAAAGACGCACACTGGTTTAGTTTTTGAAAGTTCAAATACCTTTGCTTCATCTTCCGCGCTAAGTCCCATGAAAATACAGCCATCACAATCTTCGCCCTCATACCACGATCTTTTTAAGAGTAAGGAAAAACCTTTTTCGCCAAGTACTTCGCCTATACCAGACACAACATGTAAAAAGAACGGGTTAATCGCATCAATATCAGCGGGAATATACACATAAATGATATTCGTGCGATTTTGGACGAGTGCTCTAGCTAAAACGTTCGGCTTAAAATTTTGCCGCGCTATTTCTGCTTCAATAATCTTCCGTGTTTTTTCTTTCACTAAATGCGGTGAATTTATGACACGCGAAACAGTAATAACAGAAAATCCAGTAGCTTTTGCAATATCTTTTAATGTAGCCATATGTTTTATTTTATCATTATTTGATTAATAAAAATTACAATACAAAACGACAACTTAAGCTTTACGAATTTTAATGGTAACGCCTTCGCTATTCATTTCACCAATTTCAATACTATAACCAATTACGCTACCGTCATTAAAGGTTGCTCTTTTTAACAAGTACTTTTGCCAATTATTACTAGCAATAACTGTCCCTGTTTGAAATAGCGCTGAGTCGTCCGCTTTTACTAAATTATTTGCCCATGTTTGCGCGCGTCCGCGACCATCAAGCAAATGCAATTTATGTAAACTGTTATGCGCATAATTATAACTTGGTGTATTGGAAGTCGCAAAATCCATCCATGAACCACCGCTACCATCTAAGTGCGGCGGAATTGTATCACTCCACTTTTTAGTATTACCGTTATTTGACAAAATCACTAACCGTGCATCAACATGCCATATCCGTACCCCAGGAATCGTGTAACCTTTGACACCGTTATAGCCTGAAACTGATAAGCTATCACGCGCATTTAAACCGGTTGGTGTGTAGTACTCAATCAAAATGTATTCGTCATAAGCATGTCCATTCCAAGCGTCATTAATAATGATAAAGTCACCACTTGATTCAGCGGGTCTAAGCCTTATATCACTATTACCAACCGGGACATACGGTGTGCTCCAGTTTGCGCTAAATTTAGAAAACATATTGTGATCAATAATATTATGATCCATCATATCAATCGCTCCCGCTGGCGCTATAGTGCCGTCATAATCATAATAATCATCAAAACTTAAAATATGACCACTTTCATGAATATAAGTATGCGCTGCTGGTTTAAGATATGTATAACCTGGCGCTTCAACCATAAATTCATAACTCGCCCAGCCGTAAGCATTAAATACTGGTTTATTTTTATCGGCAAATCTATTCCAAAAATATTGGAAGGCCCAAAAAAGTGTATCATCACTTTCATAATCAACAGGTGCTAAGTACACAAAGAAAACGGAATCAACAAAGCCATCATTATTTTGGTCGTATTCTTTTAATGTTGATGAAAGATAAGTGTTGTACACCTGTTCAAGCACATAGTGACTCTTATCCCAGTACTGATAACCGTCAACAGTTTTCGCTAACAATTCAGTAGTGGAATAACCCATATCAAAAAGGGGCATTACTTCACCGGTAAGACTGAGTCTACCATAACTTGATTTATAGTAATAAGAGGCTACTGATTCCCAACCTGTATCACTGCTTTCACCAAAGAAAGCGCGATTAATCGCTCCCTGAATAGTCGCCTCTCCCCCGTAACTTGCGGGTGTATCAGTAAATTTAACAGGTACAACCATCATTTTTTGGTTAGAAACTGAATCAAGGTGCGCTAAACCCATCGTATTAGAAATAGCGTAGTTATTAATTAGTCGCGAATTATTGTTAAGCGGTTCTACTTTATAATAATTATCTAAAGTATCTGGATTCGCCGTAATTGGGTGTTCATAATCATTAACGCCGTATGTCCCGTTTAAAGGATAGGGATTTTCGCTGCCAGTTACTTCGGAAGTTACTTCATTCGCACTTGAACTAGTCGCACCAAACTCGGACGACTTTAATATATCACCAAAAGTCACGCAGCTTGTTAAGAGTAGAGCTGGGACTACTAAAATTAATGCTCGACGGATAAATGTACTTTTTCTCATCTTAATATATCTCTATTTCTATTGTCGCATAAGCGTTAGTTAATTGTACTATTTTAAAGCGAAAATTAAGCGGTGTCTTATCATTAAATGCGAAATTTTTAAAATATTCATAGCCAAACTCATCACCTTTTTGAAACAAAGAGTGCTGATTTGCTTGATTAAACGACTCGCTGATGTTCGTGCTTTCTTTTGGCTCAAGTAATTTATAAAGTTTATTCGTCTTAATTGGTGCATTATTATAACTTCCAGTACTATTGCTATGCGCTAAAAGTTCAGTACCGTTAAATTCTCCTTCATAATCATTAACGTAAGGATACTTAACAATACTCCCGTTTTTAATTTCGTACACCGTTCTCGCGTCAACGTGATACACCTTCACTCCGTTTGTCTTTGGCAGTTTAAAGGAAGCATTAAGCGTTGAATCAAGCTCATTTAACACTGTTGGTGTGTAATATTCGAGCAAAATATATTCATCATTTGCTTTCTCGTTCCAGTTATTTTTAAGAACGAGTAAGTCACCTGTTTCACTAAAGGGTCGAAGTTTAATTGTAGTACTTCTTTTTAAGGCGTAAGGCCGCGCCCAATCAAGTAACATCTTTGATAACCCGGTATGATCACCAAGCGTATAATCCATCATATCAAAGCCGCCAAGCGGGGAATAAGGATCGTCATAATTCGTATTATAATAATCAGGTAAACCAAAAAGATGGCCTACTTCATGAATATAAGTATGGGGATCAGGTTTTTTATTGCGCGCTACATCTAAATAATAATAACTACTCCAACTATAAGCATTCGCTTGATGGGTAAGTTCTGGATCTTTTTTATTCATGTTCGCGGCAAAAGCCCAGAAGATATTATTCACATCTTTTGGTTCAAACGGATAACTATATATTACATAAGCACTGTCAAGCACACCATTTTCATCTAAATCAAACGCACTTAAGTCATTACTTTTAGCGTATTCTTTGAGCGCTAAATTAAGTATTTCTGCCGTTTCATTAAGTTTATCGCTGTTGCTCCGTACTCTGCTTTTAATCGCGCTCACGCTATATTCAGCGGGTAAAGTGTACCACGGCGCCACATCACCACTAAGTTTAAGTTTGCCGTAACTAGAAGCTTCGTAATACCCCGCAACTGAATAAAAGCGCGTTGTGTGATTTTCACCAAAGAAAGCATTTTGAATATGAATATGCGCGGTTTTCCCATTATTACCATCTAATTCATTTAAGTCATAATCAGGGAAATTCACCGGCAAAACAAGGATCTTTTGTTCACCACTGCTCTTAAGTGGTACAACACGTGAATTACCATTTAAATTACTTTTTAATACATCTTGATAACTGCGCGCAAAAGCACCAACTTTATAATAATCACTTGTTTCGATCCTTGTATAAGTATCAGTGTCACTTATATGGTGTGTGTAAGGAAAAAAGGTCACCTCCAAATTACAACTACTAAGTAGCAAGAGACTTAGGAGTAAGGTGACCTTCTTTGTGTTTCTTTTAACTTTACATTTCATCCTTATATTTTAAGAGAAATGTATGCGTTTTTCAATGAACTCGCTTATTTGTTAAGCAGTAGCTTAAGCTTTACGAATGATGATTTGGACACCGTTATCATCCATTTCACCAATCTCGACACTGTAACCCACTGCTGTGCCGTCGTTAAATGTTGCGCTTGTTTGGATATATTTCTTCCACCCATCAGCAGCGACGACATCACCAGTTTGGAATAACGCTGTTGAGCCCGCAGTGGTTGGTGTCCGTAACCAGTTACCAACACGTGAAGTTGTACCGGTAGCGTCCATTAAGTGTAATAACTTATTAACATTGCTATCGCCTTCTGGTGTGCTGCTACGTGAAGTTGTATTACTTGGACCAATAATAGTGTAACTAAATGGATCACCAACAACAATTTCATCAGTCCAAAATGCATTTGTTAATTCTAATGATTCAGGATCGAAGACATAAGTCATGAGCCGTGAATCAACGTGCCACATTCTCACCCCATTAATATCAAAGCTTTTTGTCGATACGTTACTTGATTTTGTTTCATACCCCCTCCCTTGACTATCTTTTTCATTAAGTCCGGTTGGGGTATAGTATTCAATTAAAATATATTCATCATACACATGTCCGTTCCATCCGTCTTTAATAAGGATAAAGTCACCGGTTGATTCCGCTGGACGGAGATGAATATCCGCATTACCAGTAACGACAAATGGTTTTGACCAGTTGAGGCGATATTTAGAATACATATTGTGATCGGCAACGTTATGATCCATCATATCAAGCGCGCCCGCTGGTGCGGTTTTTGAATCGTAATCGTAATAGTCAGGTAAGCCAAACATATGTCCTGTTTCGTGAATATAAGTATGCGCATCAGGAATATTGAAGTTATAACCGACACCTTCGTCAGCAAACTTATAACTTGCCCACGCATAAGTATTTGGTGTTGGTTTTTCGGTATTAGCGTAACGGTTCCAGTAAAATTTATAAGCCCAGAACGGATCGTCTTCCCCGCCTAATGCTTTAATCTCGGCAATATACACCATCCAGAAAGCATCAACGTGGCCGTCGCCATCTTGGTCATATTCTAAGAATAGTTCGGCATCTAATGTATTGTAAATTTCTTCAATTAAGTGGTGCGTTTGATCCCAGTAATAACCTTCACCGTATTCTTGCGTCGGGGAAACTTCTAATGCGCCAAAAGCATGGGTTGACCATTGTGAATAGAAGTAAGGGAGTACTTCACCAGTTAAAGTTAATTTTCCAAAACTCGTTTTGTGATAATAAGAGGCGACTGATTCCCAGCCTGTTTCTTCACTTGCACCAAAGAAAGCTTTATTAATCATCGTATGGACTTCTTCAGTTGCGCGGTGCGCGGTGTCACTAAACACGACAGGAACGACTAACATCTTTTGTGTGCCAAGTGAGTCTAATGCAGTCATATCAATTGAATGATCTAATTCACGGTTTGAATAATTTGTCGTTGTCGCTATTTCATAGCTCGTCGTATCAATTGAAACGCTGACGCTTTCTGCACTTGATTCAACACTTGGTTCTTCACTACTAGGAATGCTTTCTGGGGTGCTGATGCTTGGAGTAGCACTACTTCCGCCGTTACACCCACCTAGAAGCATTGCTAATAGTGGTAATAATAGTAATCTTTTTTTCATAATCATACCATCCTTTCTTTTTAATGGCTTTGGCATTATATCATGCTCTAATTACTAGTTAAATGATAAGGTTCATATATTTATATGAAACCGGTTACTAAAAGAGAGCAATATGTTTTTATATTGCTCCCTTAATTTATTTAGCTGTTACTACTATTGTCGTAACTTGCTTTAATTTTGTCTAAAGTGTCAGCGACACTAAAGTCTTCAAGCAAGGCCTCTTGCTCTTCTTTCGTTAAGATACCGCGACCAGCAGGAATTAAGCGTCCAGTAATGACGTTTTCCTTTAAGCCGTGGAGTGGGTCAAGTTTACCTTTAACAGTGGCGTCAGTTAAGATGCGTGTTGTTTCTTGGAAACTTGCGGCACTTAAGAAGGAGTCACTTGCAAGCGCAGCAGCTTTAATACCAAGAATTAATGGTGTCGCTACAGCTGGATGGAGTCCGTTAATAAGTGCTTCTTTATTCGCCGCGGTAAATTGATGGGTCGTAATTCTTTGTCCTGGTAAGAGACTCGTATCACCACCATCAATAATATAAACGCGGTTGAGCATTTGGTTAATAATAATTTCTAAGTGCTTATCACTAATGCGGACAGAAGCACTGATGCGGTAAACTTTTTGTACTTCGTTAAGTAAATAGTTTTGCACCGCGGTAATTGTGCTAACAGCGAGAAGTTCACGCGGGTGGACAGCACCTTCAGTAATGCGGTCCCCTTGTTTAAGTGTGTCGCCTTCTTTAACACGTAATTGTTGACCATACTCTGTTAAATAACTCTTTTCTTCTAAATCGTTTTTAACAGTAACGGTATAGCGACGGTCTTCTTCTTGCGTGATACTTACAACTTCACCAGCAATTTCGGTGATTATTGCTTTACCTTTTGGATTACGGGCTTCAAATAATTCTTGAACCCGTGGTAACCCTTGGGTGACGTCTTCAACTTGCGCAACACCACCGCTGTGGAACGTTCTCATTGTTAATTGTGTTCCTGGTTCACCAATTGATTGTGCCGCCATAATTCCGACCGCTTCACCAACTTTAACACGTTCACCAGTCGCTAAGTTTGTGCCGTAACAGTGCGCACAAATTCCGCTTGGCGCTTCACATCCAAAGAGCGAACGAATTTCAACTTCTTTAACACCCGCTTTTTCAATATAAAGCGCAGCGTCTTTATTAATAAGAGTATTCGCTTCAATAATTACTTCACCAGTTGTCGGGTGAATGATGTCATGGACTGTATAGCGACCCGCAATACGGTCACTAAGTGGCACTGCTGGGGTGTCATTTTCACGAATACGAATTTCGGTAACGACAAAGCCGTGATCACTACCACAGTCTTCTTCGGTGACGATAACATTTTGGGCAACGTCGACTAACCGCCGGGTTAAGTACCCTGAGTCAGCAGTTTTAATCGCGGTATCCGCACCACCTTTCCGTGAACCGTGCGAAGCAATGAAGAATTCGCTCACGCTAATGCCTTCACGGAAGTTTGATTTAATCGGAATTTCAATTTCGCCACCACGCGGCGAAGCCATTAAGCCCCGTAACCCTTTAAGTTGTAAGAAGTTTGTTGTTTTACCTCTTGCTCCGCTATCAAACATGATGTAGAGCGGATTACGTTTATCAAGTGGGAACTGTTCTTTAAGTTTAGCTTCAACGTCATCTTTAACACCTTTCCAGACATTAATGACGGCATTATAGCGTTCTTTTTCACTATAGAATCCACGCGCTGCGGCTTTATTAATTTTCCGCACTTCAACTTCACCAGCTTCAACGAGTTCTTCTTTACCTTCAATTGGGGTAATATCGTGGAGTGAAACAGTAAGACCGGCTTTTGTTGAATAATGGAAACCTTGGTCTTTAATTTTGTCAAGAATTGCACTAGTTTTCACCGTGCCATAACGCGTAAACACTTCATTAATAATTAAACCTAAGAATTCTTGGTTAATAGGTTTACGCAGCGGTAAACTTGCAATGTGTTCGCGAATATTTGTACCAGCGGGCACAAAGTATTCAATTTTATCCATTTGTAATGAGCCTTTATTTGGTTCGTTTAAGTATGGGAAGTCATTGGGGAAAATTGTATTAAAAATGACTTTACCAACACTTGTCACAAGATAAGACTTATTCATTTCTGGTGTAAATAATGTTTTGTTAAATGCTCGGCCAGGAAGCGCGATACGGTTATGTAAGTGGACACTATTTGTTTGATAAGCAACCATTAATTCATCAATCGAACCAAATACTTTCCCTTCGCTTTCAGCATATTGCATAAACTTTTGCGCACCAAATTCGTCGCCTAACGCTCGTGCTTCTTCGGCGCGACGCACAAAGTCTTCGCGTGACTCTTCAACGGTTAAGAAGTAGTTACCAATCACCATGTCTTGCGACGGGGTGGCAATTGGTTTACCATCTTTTGGTCCTAAAATATTTTTGCTCGCAAGCATTAAGTTTAGCGCTTCTTCTTGCGCAGCTTCACTAAGCGGGACGTGGACGGCCATTTGGTCACCGTCAAAGTCTGCGTTAAAGCCCGCACACACAAGTGGGTGTAAACGAATCGCACGACCACTGACAAGCACAGGTTGGAACGCTTGAATCCCTAAACGGTGCAGCGTCGGTGCACGGTTAAGTAATACTGGGTGATCAGCGATAATTTCTTCAATAATATCGAAGACAATTTCATCATGACGATCAATAATCTTATCGGCTTGTGTATGATTTGTGGCGCGTGAATCTCTTTTAATGAGTTCTGCAGCAATAAATGGGCGGAATAATTGAATCGCCATTTCGCGCGGGATACCACATTCATACATCTTAAGTTCGGGACCGACAGCAATAACACTACGCCCACTATAGTCAACGCGTTTACCGAGTAAGTTTTGACGGAAACGCCCTTGTTTACCTTTTAAGCTTGAGCTTAATGATTTAAGTGGACGTTTATTCGCGCCAGTGTATGGTTTGCCGCGACGGCCGTTATCAATGAGACTATCAACTGCTTCTTGGAGCATCCGTTGCCCGTTCATGAGAATAACTTTTGGCGCATTCATTTGCACTAAGGCTTTATAGCGGTTATTCCGGCTAATGACACGGCGATATAAGTCGTTAATGTCACTAGTCGCGTATCTGCCGCCATCAAGTTGTAACATTGGCCGTAAATCTGGTGGAATTACGGGAATAACATCAAGCACCATCCATTCTGGGCGGTTACCTGATTTAAGGAAAGCATTAATTACTTCTAAGCGTCGTAATAATTTCTTTTCTTTTGTTTTACTTTCGGTTTTAAGTGCAGCGTTAACTTCATCAAATTCTTTTTGTAAGTCAACTTCTTTTAAGAGTTGCTTAATGACTTCCGCACCTTCACCAAACTTAGCGCCAGTATGTTTACTAATATAACGCGAAGTCGCAAAGAAGTCGAAAGTTTGTGTCACTTCAAGTCGTTCTAAAAGTTCACTACCTTTTGCGTGTTCAAAGCTACCTTCTTCAATATTTTCTTGAATTTCTTTAATCGCTTCAGCGAACACTTGACGCCCTGTTGTTTCATCAATAAATTGTTTGTAAGAAAGGACACTACTTGTGCCTGGATCAGTTACGATATGGCTAATAAAGTAGACGATTTCTTCTAGTTGTTTAGCAGGGATATCTAAAAGGGTTGCAATTCTTGCCGGTGTCCCTTTTAAGTACCAAATATGTGTACACGGACTAGCAAGTTCAATATGCCCCATCCGTTCACGACGCACATATTTAGAAATAACTTCAACACCACACTTTTCACAAACTGTGCCGCGGTGGCGAATCCGTCGATATTTACCACAATGACATTCATAATCCTTACTAGGTCCGAAGATTCGTTCACAGAAAAGACCATCAAGTTCGGGTTTTTGGCTCCGGTAGTTAACCGTTTCTGGTTTTAAAATTTCACCATTTGACCATTCCCGAATCATGTCTGGGGAAGCAAGTCCAATTTGGACACTTGCTAAATCATTAATATTAAATGGTTGTTTTCTTGCCATAATTATTCATCCCCTCTTTCTTCATTTTTGTAGACCACTGCTGTTTCTTCTGGGTCGAACACTTCTTGTTCTTCTCTAACAGCAGTACTTCTGCGGGAGCGACGGATATCTGCATCTTGCTCTTTAGCGAGTTTATCTAAGTCAAGGATTTCGCCGTCTTTCATCCGTAATTCAACGTTAATCGCGAGTCCTTGTAGTTCACGCACTAACACTTTAAATGCTTCAGGGATTCCTGGTGTTGGTAAGTCGTAGCCCTTCACGATTGCTTCGTAAGTGCGTTTACGACCAACACGGTCATCGCTCTTGATTGTGAGAATTTCTTGGAGAATGTTAGCGGCACCATAAGCTTCAAGTGCCCACACTTCCATTTCCCCAAATCTTTGTCCACCGTTTTGCGCTTTACCACCAAGTGGTTGTTGTGTGACAAGACTATAAGGTCCAGTCGCACGCGCGTGCAACTTATCATCAACCATGTGGACAAGTTTAATTAAGTACATGACACCAACACTAATCCGTTCATCAAAACGGTCACCGGTGCGGCCGTCATATAGTATTTCTTTACCGTCTTTATGCATCTTTGCTTCTTCCATTAATTCAAAGATTTCTTCATTAGTCATCCCGTCAAATACTGGAGAAGCAACTTTAACACCGAGTTTCTTACAAGCCATACCTAAGTGAATTTCAAGTACTTGACCGATATTCATCCGGCTTGGTACACCAAGGGGGTTAAGCATAATATCAATTGGTGTGCCATCTTCCATAAACGGCATATCAGCTTCTGGGAGAATCCGCGAAATAACACCTTTATTACCATGGCGTCCGCTCATTTTGTCCCCTTCACTAATTTTACGTTTTTGGCCGATAAAGACACTGACACTAATTTCGACGTTTGGTCCTAGTTCGTCGCCTGCTTCACGGGTAAAGACTTTAACGTCAATCACCGTTCCGCCACCACCATGCGGGACACGTAAGGAAGTGTCTTTAACTTCACGCACTTTTTCATTAAAGATTGTTTGTAGTAAGCGATCTTCTGGACTTTGTTCACGTTGACCTTTTGGTGTCACGCGACCAACTAAGATATCGCCTTCTTTAACTTCCGCACCAGGAATAATAATACCGTTTTCATCTAAGAACGCTTTTGCGGCTTCACTCACATTTGGAATGTCGCGCGTAATCCGTTCAGAAACAGTTTTAATTTTCCGGGCTTCAATTTTATATTCTTCAATATGGATACTCGTATACACATCTTCTTTAACGAGTCTGTCACTCATAATAACCGCGTCTTCAAAGTTGTAACCATCCCACGTCATAAAGGCGATAGTGACATTACGACCAAGGGAGAGTTCACCGTTAACCATCGATGGTCCATCGGCTAAAACTTGACCTTTTTTCACCTTATCACCAACTTTAACGATTGGTACTTGGTTAAAGCAAGTTCCTTGGTTACTCCGCGCGAATTTTTGTAATTTATAAGTGAAAGTTGTGTCGTCATCAAACTTCACACTAATGTTAGCGCCGTCTACATAAGTGACAACGGCATCTTTATGTGCAGTAATTGCTGACCCCGAGTCGTGAGCAATTTTTGTTTCAAGTCCCGTACCAACATATGGTGATTCTGGCACCATTAATGGTAGCGCTTGTCGTTGCATGTTAGCACCCATGAGTGCCCGCATTGCGTCGTCATTTTCTAAAAATGGAATTGACGCAGCGGCGATACTCACGATTTGTTTTGGTGAGACATCAATGTAATCAACTTTATCGGGACTAACTAAGACGTTTTCACCTTGATAACGGGCGATGATTTCTTGAGTTTGAATCACACCATTTTCATCAACTTCAACGTTTGCTTCGGCAATAACGAACTCTTTTTCTTCGTCCGCGTCTAAATAAATTGTTTCGTTTGTAATTTGACCATATGGTTTTAAGACTTTACGATATGGTGTTTCAATAAAGCCATATTCATTAACTTTCGCATAACACGCTAGGTTATTAATAAGCCCAATATTTTGTCCTTCTGGCGTTTCAACTGGACAAATACGACCATAGTGCGAATAGTGAACGTCACGCACATCAAAGCTTGCGCGGTCACGGGTAAGTCCGCCAGGACCTAAGGCACTAATACGCCGTTTGTTTGTAAGTTCCGCAAGTGGGTTAACTTGGTCCATAAATTGTGAGAGTTGGCTTGTCGCGAAGAAATCACGAATCGCGCTCGCTACTGCTCGAGTATTGACAAGTTTTTGGACAGTAATAGTTTCTGTATCAGCAATTGATGAAGAATCTTTCATTGCTTTAACCATTTTTGAAAGTCCAACACGGAATTGATTTTGAATTAATTCGCCAACTGGACGAACACGTCTATTGCTAAGGTGGTCAATATCGTCAACGCGACCAATACCGTGCATTAGATTTAAGAAATAGGAGAAAACAGCGACAATATCAGGAGTCGTGACGCGTTTTTCGTCAATATTTAAATCAGTGCCAACAATATTAATTGCTTGTGTTTTTTCATCATTAACATAAGCCTTAACAATATTTACAGTATTATAATCATCTAAATCAGGGTTAAAAGGAATCGTATAAGTATGGGCACCTTTTTCGAAGAATTTAAGGGCACGGAGCTTATCGACATCTTCTTTTTTCATTTGGTGTTCTTTTTCGAAAAGAATTTCGCCGTCAACACTTACTAAATCTTCAGCAAGGACAACGCCTTCTAAACGTTCGTAGATACCAAGTTTTTTCGCAAATTTAAAGCGACCCGCTTTGCCTAAGTCATAACGCTTTGGATCAAAGAATTTTTGAATAAGGTGATTTTTAACCCCTTCATCACTCATTGGTTCGCCTGGTTTTAAGCGCCGGAAAATTTCGTAAAGTGCTTCAAGTGAAGTTGTAAAACTTTCGTCTTTACGCAAAGTTAATTCAAGCGAAGTCATCTCTTCTTCCGATTTGCGTTTATTATTTTTGGCGCGGTTTTTCGCGTCAAACACATCAAAGAGTTCAATTGTCTCGTGATAATCGGTAATGCCAAGTGCCTTTAAAAGCAACGTTGCATTCATTTTCCGTTGTTTATCAATCCGGACTGATAATAAACCTTTCGCGTCATTTTCAAAGTTTAACCATGTCCCGCGCGTTGGATTTAAATCAGCGTTATAAATAAACTTACCTGATTTAGTGTCTAACTCTTTGGACATATAGGCGCCTGGTGAACGAACAATTTGCGAGACGATTACTCGTTCAGCACCGTTAATAACGAATGTACCGGTATGTGTCATTAAAGGGATATCACCCATAAAGATTTCGCTTTTAACGACTTCACCCGTTTTTCTAATCCCAAGCGATAATGTAACGCGTAATGGTGCGCTATAAGTAAAGCCACGATCTTTACATTCTAAATACGTATATTTTGGAGTATCAAAGCGGAATCCTTCAAAGCCAATTTCAATGTCTTTGCTATAAGATTCAACAGGGAAGATTTCATTAAATACTTCCGGGATACCTTCATTTTTGAACCACTCGAATGAGTCGATTTGAATTTCTACAAGATTAGGAACTTCGAAGTTTCCGCTGATCTTGCTAAAGTCAACTCGGTCATTGTGGAGTCTTTTTGTTTTATCGTTAATTGTTTTCATAAATGGCCTCGCTTTACTTGTATTTTGTTACTTTTGTGCGTGATAGACGTAGAATCCCGCATCTTTTTGTATAAGTGTGATATTTGAATAATAGTCACTTAAGTACTTTGCGGCACTTTTAGCGCCATGGGACTTACGAATCACAAACATCAGTATTCCGCCATCAGTGAGATAGTCACGCGCCGCACTAAGAAGGGGGTAATAAGCTTTTTTACCCGCATGAATTGGTGGGTTAATAACTATCAAGTTGAATGTATGTTTAGGTAGAGCCTGATAGTCACTATCTACATAAACATGTGTATTTGTGAGGTTGTTGCGTTTAGCGTTCTCACTCGTTAGACTTACAGCGCGTTCATTAATGTCGAACATTGTGACTTTAATTTCGGGGTAGCGTGCGGCTAAATATAAGCCAAGCGTCCCGTAACCACACCCGACATCAAGTACTTCGCCCTTTACGTCTATGCTCTTAATAATACTTTTGAGTAGTACAATGGACCCTTCATCAATTTCTTTATTGCTGAAGACTCCGCGATCAGTAATTAGCGTTAAATTTGTGCCTTGTAATGATAATTCTAATGTGCGAATATCATGTTCTAGCTCGTTATTATTTGTAAAATAATGACTCAAATTCAACCTTCCTTAAACGCACGAAAACCCACAACATGAATTGTGGGTCTTCGCATCTTGCTTATTTAAGTTATTTAATTTCAACATCCGCACCAGCTTCGACAAGAGCTTTTTTGTGTTCTTCTGCTTCAACAGGTGAGATTTTTTCTTTAATGTTGACAGGGGCACCATCAACTAATTTTTTGGCATCCATTAAGCCTAAGCCAGTGATAGCTTGGACAGCTTTAATGACTGCAACTTTACTTTGACCCCAGTGTTTGAGCACTAAGGTGACTTCTGATGGACCTTTGTCAACTGGGCCATCATCTTCTGGTGCTGGTCCAGCAGTTGCGACTGCTGCGGTAACGCCGAATTCTTCTTCGACTGCTTTAACTAAATCATTTAATTCGAGTACGGTCATTTCTTTTAATGCCGCAATAATGTCTGTAACAGTTAATTTTGCCATTTTTCTTTTCCTCCTTGGGCAATTTTATTGTTTTTCTGCGACCGCTTTAACTGTAGCGGCAAACTTTTGAATTGGTGCATTGAGCACTGATAAGAACATTGAGATCATTCCGTTGCGATCTGGTAAGCGTCCAATGTTACGTACTTCTGCGCCATCGACTACACGGTTTCCTTCGAAAAGACCACCTTTAATTTCGACGACATCATTGAAGCGTGCGAAGCGGGTTAATGCTTTAGCGCCTGAACTAACATCTTTACTAAATAAGAATGCGTTTGGTCCGGTTAAATAATCATTTAATTCTTCGTGGCCAAGTTCTTTAACTGCGCGTTCGACTAATGAGTTTTTATATACACCCATCGTGTTGCCATCAGCGCGTAATAAGCGACGTAATTCAGTAATTTGTGAAACACTTAAGCCGTGGTAAGTAAACACGATAAATGCTTCATGACTTTTAGCTAAATCGACTACTTCTTTAACAATTGCTTCCTTTGCAACGATGCTTTTTTGATTCATTGTTCATCCTCCTTCCGTTAATTTGGTAATTGAGGCTTCAATAATCCCACAAGGATATTCACTAATTTATATTCTTTCCTCGACAACATTATTAAGCTTATTTCCGCCGTTGTTTTCTTAGGTTATTGATAGCGTAGTTTGTGCTTATCGACCAGGGAATGTAATCTTGATCGATGGACCCATAGTTGTATGGATCACAGCATTTTTGATAAATGTTCCTTTAACTGCAGCGGGACGAACTCTCACAATGCGTTCGGTAAGTGCGTTAAGGTTATCAATTAATTTTTCGTCTTCGAAGCTCACGCGGCCAATTGACACGTGCATATTTGCTTCCCGGTCAACACGATATTCGACTTTACCAGCCTTAATTTCTTGGACGGCTTTAGCGACATCAGTCGTGACGGTTCCGGTTTTTGGGTTAGGCATAAGTCCTTTTGGACCGAGTAATCGTCCTAATTTCCCAAGTTCGCCCATCATATCTGGGGTGGCGACGATAACATCATAACCAAACCAGTTTTCGGACTTAATTTTTTCAATCATGTCTTTACCCCCGACGAAGTCAGCGCCTGCTTCTTTAGCGGCTTCTGGACTATTAGTAATGACAAGAACTGTTTTTTCCTTACCATTACCGTGTGGCAACACGAGTGTTCCCCTGATTTGTTGGTCGGCATGACGTGGGTCAACATTTAGTCTAAATGAGACATCGATAGTGGCATCAAATTTAGTTGTTGAAGTTTGTTTGACAAGCGCAACTGCTTCTTCGATCGTATAAAGTTTTTCTTTATCGACTAAAGCCGCTGCGGCTTTGTACTTTTTCCCTCTTTTCATATTTCCTCCTCTGTGGTACTAACGAGTGGGTTCTCTTCCACTAATCTTCGACTACAATGCCCATGTTGCGTGCGGTACCAGCAACGATTTTCATTGCGGCTTCGACGTCATTAGCATTGAGGTCAGGTAATTTGTATTCGGCAATTTCGCGTAATTGGGTTTGGGTAATTTTCCCAACTTTTTCGACTTTAGGATTGCCTGCTCCTTTTTTGATGTCCCCAGCGGCTTTCCGTAAAAGAATGCTGGTAGGTGTCGTTCTTAAAATGAAAGAATGCGACTTGTCTTCATATGCCGTAATAATTACTGGAACTACTTCACCGCGACGATCACCGGTTTGGGCATTAAAGTCAGTACAAAATTTAGGCATAATAACACCTACTGACGCTAATTTTGGACCAGGTTTAGCTTCGCCACCGATAAGTTCGAGTTTTACGACTTTTGCGATTTTTTTACTCACGTGACTTTCCTCCTTCGTTTTTTAGATATGTCCGTGCTGTGGTAAGGGGAAGATCGCCTCTTCCTCCCACGAGCGTATTATGTCCGCACATCGCGAGCAATATACGCATATG
This sequence comes from Caryophanales bacterium UBA1361, assembly GCA_002306335.1. Taxonomy (GTDB): domain Bacteria; phylum Bacillota_I; class Bacilli_A; order RFN20; family CAG-826; genus UBA1361. Next base: position 24,784 of record DBRT01000015.1, on the reverse strand, counting down.
ATTATACCAAAAAAATATTTTTGGGCAACGATAAATTGTAATTTTTCGTGTTTTATGTTAAAAACAGCATTTTATGACTATCATTTTATGATAATTTGATTAAAAAACACCCCAGCACAATGCTAGGGTGAATGTTTTTAGAGTTGTTTTTATCTAAAATTCAACTTTTTCAATTAACGCAAAGTTGATATCAGCGGTGGTAACGCGACCAAAGAAGACTGCTTCAATTTTAACATTTCCTGTTTCGCGATCAATCTCAATGATCCGTCCTTCAGTGCCCACGAGTGGTCCGTCGATAACACGGACATAATCATCCACTGCGTAACGTTCATACATTGTTTTATCAACATGACCTAAACGTTTTAAGATTGGTTCAAGTTCTTCGTATTCAACAGGGAAAGGCTTCGCCCCACGACCTGATGAACCAATAAAACCAGTAACACCAGGAGTATTACGAATAAGGAACCACATCTCATCGCTCATTTCCATTTCTAAGAAAATGTAACCCGGATATAAGTTCCGTTTTTTAATAACAATTTTATTGTCTTTATTTAATACTTCTTCTTCAATTTCGGCTACGATGATGCGCGCAACAGTGTCAGCTTTATCACTTGATTCAAGCCGCCGACGGATGTTATGTACAACCGTGTTTTCTTGTCCTGATTGCGTACTTGCAACGTACCATTTCATTTCCATATTTTCTGCCATAACGTTACCTACTTCTTAAATCCTTGGAAGACGCGTTCAATTTCACCGAGTAATTTACCGACCGCTAGGTCTTCTACAAATAACATAAAAGCAGCAAAAAAGACAATAACTAACACAACGACAATTGTTGGGAAAAGCACATCTGGTTTTGGCCAACGGACACGCTTTGCCTCTTTAACAACTTCGTTTGAATACTTTCTTAATCCCATAATCTTTCTCCTACCGACTTTCCTTGTGTAATGTCATTTTATTACACTTTGGACAATATTTTTTAATTTGGAAGCGTTCTGTTTGCGTGGCTTTGTTGACGGATGTGTTGTAATTCCGTGACAAGCAAACTTCGCATATTAAAAGAATCTTTTTCCGCATATATTATACTCCTTTTAAGTGTATAGTAAAGGAATAATAGCACAGCCATTACTTCCTGTCAAAGAGTATAGCATAATTCCACGAAGGTTTATCTCACTTGAAAATATATTTACCTTTACCTTGACCTTTTACTGCAACAATAATGTCACAATCTAACATTTGTTTTATAAGTTCCGAGGATCTAGATGCAGACAAACTCAAAATGTGCATTATTTCTTTTCTCCCAAAAATATCATTCTTAATTGAGTCATTCAGTCTCATAATATTAGCCTTAGTTTTTACAGTCAGAGACATTCTTTTTAAGGCAATGTCCGGTTTTTCTTTATCAATGTCCGGTTTTTCTTTATCAATGTCCGGTTTTTTCATATATTCCACATGCATTTGTCGATTTGAAAGTTTATTGTTTTCGTTATACAAAAGGTTCCTTAGAAATAACTCCAAATACTCTGTAGTTTCAAATATTTCTTTTGAAACATTATTATAATTTGCTCTTACTAAAGCGTTCCGAAAATACCATGAGTTTTTAGCAAATAAATCATTGGTGACATCAAACCCCAAAGAACGCAAATACTTTATTAAAAATACTGCCGTCGTTCTTGTATTGCCCTCAGCAAAAGGGTGGATTTGCCATAAATCAGCAATAAATTTAGCTATGTGTTTAATTCTCTCATCTCTCGAGAACTTAGAATAATCTACACTTTTTTCTTGACTTATATCGTACTCCAACATGTCTTTTAAGGAAGAAAAGTCTCCATAAGTAACACTTGCTCCATTTAAAATCCATTCCTTTTTACTAATATTGAATTTACGAATTTCACCTGCATGTTCATAAATGTCCAAAAATAGAAATTTGTGAGTTTTTAAGAACTCAACAACAGAAAAAGTAAAGGCCTTTTTGGATAAAATTTCTGCGATTTGAATTGAAACTTTGTCAGCTTCTTCGTTCTGTTTTTCTCTTTCAGTAGCGTGTTCATAATATGCGAAAATTAATCTTTTAGTTTCATCTAAAGATATTTCGCCCTTTATATTCTTGATTGCGGTTTCTTTCAAATAATCCGAGGTTTCTAATCCATCAACTTCTTGTAAACCTATCGCGGTATACCAAGAGTATTTCTTTTGCTTTTCGGTAGGGTTATTTTCTTTTAAATATTCAATGAATGGGTCTTTTTTCATAAATTATTCCTTATTTATTATACCATATGAAAAGCGATTTATTAAGCTTTGTAATTAATAATTTTTGCCGATTATATGGAGTAAAACAAAATTCTAAATTTTATAAAAGTAGTGCCCGCCACTTTTCTTTAATTGAAACAATTGTTGCGTCTATTTTTCGCTTAGGAAGTTTTAACATCTTTTGCAGTTCTTGATAAGTATATCCCGCTAGTTTACCTTTAACAATTACTATTTCAAGCGGAGTTAATGATACAGGCAGCAAGTCTTCAAAGAACCCAATCTTAGCGGGTGAATATATACCTAAATCATTGTCGGCTACGACTTTAGCAATTGAGTCTGAAATCATAAAATTATCATTATCATCATACAAAGTTGTATCTAAACTAATACCGTAACGCGACAAGCTATTAGTGAGGCTTGTTTGTTGTTTAATATAATTAGACATCGCATTATTAATGACAACGGTGGCAAAAGGAGCAAAGGGAGTTGCATCAGCTCTATAAGTTCTAACCGCAGTAATAAGTGCACTTTGACCGATTAGTTCTAAATCAAAATAATCAATACCACTTTTATCATGAAGTGACGCTAGTAAACCAGCGCGACTTCTTATGAAATATTGAAAATTAGCAAGAATTAAATTAATTGCTTCTTTATCACCAGCGATATAAGCACGAATAGCGCTTTCGTTTGATGTTGAAAATTTTAAAGACATGGCAGGAACCTTTCTATTAAGTAATTTATTTTAAGTTACTATTAATAACTACAATTGAATTTGACGAATTAGTGCAAGCATTACGCCTGTTGCGACACTTACATTTAAAGAATTAGTTTTTCCAAGCATCGGAATCTTAACAACAAAATCAGAATTTTTCGTTAATAAAGGTGAAACGCCTTTATGCTCATTACCCATTATCAGTGCAGTTTTGAAATCGTATTTTAAATCGCTAACATTTTGTTCAGCTTTTAAGTCTGTACTTACAACCCAGAACCCAGTCTTTTTTAATTTCTCTAATGCTTGCGAAAGATTAGTCACTTGCGCAATTAAAATATTATTTTGCGCTCCAGTAGCAACTTTCATTACCGCTGGAGTAATTGAGACTTGCCGATCTTTTTTCATCACTATTCCTGTGACACCAAAAGCTTCAGCACTTCTAATTATCGCCCCAAGATTATGTGGATCTTTAATTTCATCTAATACTAAAATAATTGGATTATCTACATTATTCGCAGCAATAATAAGTTCTTCCAAAATATTAAATTTAAAAGATTTAACAACGGCGACAATACCTTGATGATTGCCCGCAACCATATTATTTAAATCTTTTTTCTTTGCATAAGTAATTTCAAGATTTTGCTTAGTGGCAAGTTTAATTATCTTTTCATCACTAAAACCTTCTTGAAAAATAATTTTAATTACAATCCCCGCATCTAAACACGCTAAAACGTTATTTCGTCCGTAGGCTAATTGTGTTCTTTGGTTATTATTATTCATTAAAAAATACCCCGTTTTTGCAACTCTTCGCGTAAAGCGTCACTTTTCGCAAAATCCTTGTTTTTCCGTGCATTTTCGTAGTCTTTTAGCAATTTAGTGTCTTCTTCATTTAGATTTTTAACACCTAAATCAAGTCCTAAAACATCAAGCATTACTTCAAATGCGTTTGCTAATTTAGCGAGTTTTTCTTCTTCTTTTAACGGGTTTCGAAGTAAGATATTTAAGTCTTTAACAACTGCATATAATTCACTTAAAGCGTTTGGTGTATTTAAGTCGTCGGCTAAAGCTTCTTCAAATTTTAAGAGTAGTGAATCATCTGTAACTTTGAGTGGGTGTAGCGCAAAATGACGCACAAGTGCTTGCTTAGTTCTTTGTAGGCGCAGCACTTCATTATTAGTGTTTTCAATTATCTCTGCACTAAGATTTACTGGACTCCGATAATGCGTAGATAAAAGTAATAAGCGTAATGATGTAGCGCCATACTCTTCAATAAAATCTTTAGCAGTTACAAAGTTACCAGTGGACTTTGCCATCTTTTGATTGTTTAAATTAATGAAGCCGTTATGCATCCAGTAATTAGCAAGCCCCGTATTAGCGTAAGCCCTCGCTTGCGCGATTTCGTTTTCGTGATGTGGAAACTTAAGATCAAATCCGCCACCATGAATATCAATTAAAGGCTTCCCAAATATATCATTAATCATCACAACGCATTCTGTGTGCCACCCTGGCCTACCTGCGCCCCACGGTGAATCCCATTTAATTCCTGCATCATCCGTTTTCTTCCATAATAAGAAATCATTCGGATGTTCTTTTTTCGGGTTAGCGTCAATCCGCGCACCAACTTGAAGTTCGTCTTGTGTGACATTTGACAATTCACCATAAGTTTCAACTTTTGACACACGGAAAAATACTTCACCATCATTTTCATAAGCAGCGCCATTAGCGATTAACACTTTTATAAAAGCAATCATACTTTCAATGTGCTGCGTTGCTTTTGGGGTAAATGTAGGTTTTAAGGCATTAATTTTAGTTGCCGAGTCTGCAAAAGCTTCAATATAAAATTCACTAATTTCAGTTTCTTTTTTATTAGTTTTTTGCGCTTTTTCAATGATTCTATCATCAACATCAGTGTAGTTAGAAACATAAATCACTTGATAACCTGCGTGATTAAAAAAGCGCCGTAATGTATCAAAAACGACAACAGGACGCATATTACCAACATGCACATAGTCGTAGACTGTTGGACCGCATACATACATTGATACTTCGCCTTTACGCAGCGGAATGAATTCTTCTTTTTGTTTTGTAAGTGAGTTGTATAAAAGTATTTTCATAGTAATATTTTATCACGAACACAGGTAATTAACGCACTCTATGTTCCTAATTTATGTCTAAGGAAATAATGTCTGTTACTTTCTTTAAAAAGATTACACCTTTATCTTTAATGTTTAACACTTTTTGATCGTAACCGTGCGGTACAATAGCGCATTTTACACCGGCATTTTTCGCTGACATATAATCAACATAACTATCGCCCACGAACATAATTGTTTCAAGCGGGTCATTAATGTTTTTAATAATCGCATTTAAAAATTTTGGATTAGGTTTAATAATCCCGTCACCTTTATCGCCACGTACTTTAATAAAAACATTATCACCAAAATAATGTCTCACTACATCTTTAGCGACGTGATCTGGCTTATTAGTGGCAACATATAACTTAACACCGCGCGCTTTTAATTCCGCTAGTGTTTCTTTTATGCCGGGGAATATTTCGGTATAAGTATTCGTGTTTTTGGCGTAATACACCGACAAAAGGGCATTAACTTTCGCAAAATACTTTTCGTGACTAAGCCGTCTTGCACTGAGCGCTCTTCTTATTTGTTCGTCTTTACCGCTCCCTAAAAAAGTCGCCATTTCCGCGGTGCTAAATTTACCCGGTAAACCTAATTCACTAAAAGTAGTGTTTAAGTTATAGAGTAAATCAGGAATCGTATCTAAAAGCGTTCCATCTAAATCAAAAATAATATGTTTATAATTCATAGCTATTCAGTAACTTGGAATGTATCAAGCACAAGGAAAGTCACGCCTAATACAATTGACGCATAACCAATAATAAGCCACAGTTTTCGTGAAAATTCATCATTAGCAAGCAATACTTCACTAAACCCAGAAACAATAAAGGCCGTACCAATAACAATCCGTAAAATGCCAACAATCAGTGTTATTGTCGCTTTAGAGCGGAAATATAAAACAATATCATATATTCCTAACATCACAAATAAAATCCCAATGACAAGTAAGCCGTAAGCTTGAATACTTTCACTAAAAATAGCGACTAAAATTCCGGCAATCATTAGTAAGATACTAAGTAAATATTCCGAGACCGTAACTTTCTGTTTACGCCCGGAAATATAATTCAAGAAATTAATAAAGCCAACAAGGGCAATAATAATCCCAATTAAGTAAAAAAGACTTGCCGCTAAATTAGTGTTATATTTAACGATCATCGCTCCAATAATAATTAGTGCGACACTAGTGAAGATTGTTACTCCAAAACTAACCTTTGTATTTATTGATATGCGCATACTTTTCTCCTTTATTCCTCTTTAATATTATATTAAACACACGCTTTTTGCAAAGTATTATCACTTTAAGTGATATGCCTTTTTAAACAAAAAAGCCTAACCTTAATGGCTAGGCTTAATGAATTTTAATAAGACGCGTCTTATTCGACGAATTCTAAGATGACCATCGGGGCATTGTCACCACGACGTGGGCCTAACTTAAGAATGCGGGTATAACCGCCTTCACGATCTTTAAAGCGTGGTCCAAGTTCATTAAAGAGTACATCAAGTGCTTTGACACCGTCTGCTCTTTTAATTCCTTCACGTAACCGCGCGGCGGCAAGTCTGCGTGCATGTAAGTCACCACGTTTAGCAAGTGTGATTAAGCGTTCAACTTCGCGTTGAACTTGTTTCCCGACCTTAGCGATTAAAGTTACTTTACCGTAAACTATAAGTTCACTCGTAACATTACGAATCATCGCTTTGTCTTTACTTTTTGTATACGCCGCTTTAAAGCGGACTCCGGCTTTACCCCGGACATTTTTTCTACCTTGTGCTGGCATATTGTACCTCTATTCTACACTGCCTCGGAAGTTAAGGCCGAGTTCTTTAAGTTTGTCTTTAATTTCCTTAAATGATTTTTTACCTAAAGCACGAACTTTAAGAATTTCTTCTTCGGTTTTACTTGCAAGTTCAAGTACTGTTTGAATTCCAGCGCGCTTCAAGCAGTTGTAAGAACGGACACTGATGTCGAGTTCTTCAATCTTCTTATCTTCCATTTGTGCTGGCGCTTGTGCTTCTTGTTCAGCGAAGACTTCAACGTCAACAGTTGCTTCTTCTAAATCAAGGAAAGGTTTATAGTGCTCAATTAAGATTTTGGCACTGAGGGCGACCGCAGCTTGTGGGGTAATACTACCATTAGTCCACACTTCAAGCGTTAAGCGGTCATAATTTTCATCGTGTCCGACACGAGTGTTTGACACGGTGTAATTAACTTTTGTCACTGGTGAATAATTTGAATCAGTGGCGATGACACCAATTGCACCACCAACTTTTTGCCGTTCGGCTTTATTACTTTCGCTAGTGACATAACCTCTGCCGTTGCGAGCAAAGATTGTCATTTTTAAGTGACCACCTTCAGCGACATTAGCGATCACTAAATCTTTACTAATAACTTCGACACCGTAAGGAAGAGTAATATCCGCTCCAGTGACCACTGCTGGCCCTACAACATCAACTTCCAAACGTTTAATTGTCGTATCTTTATCTTCAATCTTGAGAATGAGTTGTTTAAGGTTAAGTGTAATCATCGTCACGTCTTCGACAACACCAGGAAGTGTTGCAAATTCATGACGTGCGCCGTCAATCGTAATAGCGAAGACACTTGCACCAGGAAGGGCACTTAAGAGTAAACGACGGAATGAATTACCGAGCGTTTGTCCAAAGCCTCTTTCGAGTGGTTCAAGCACAAACTTGCCATAGTTATCTGTTGCGTAATAATTTTTTTCCTTAAAAACGGTGGGATTGAATGGGATGATAATATTACTCATGTTGCCTCCTTATCCGCGTGGCCGTTTCGGGGGCCGACACCCGTTATGTGGAATTGGGGTTGTATCTTCAATTCCGGTAATCGTAAGTCCCGCTAAAGCGAGTGCGCGAATAGCGGCTTCTCGGCCTTGTCCTGGACCTTTAACTCTAACATCGACCGTTTTAAGTCCTTGTTCCACTGCGACTTTCGCTGCAGCTTCACCGGCTAATTGCGCGGCCCATGCAGTGCTTTTTTTACTACCTTTGAAACCTAATGCACCAGCGCTACTCCAGCTGATGGCGTTGCCGTCTTCATCAGTAATCGTAACGATAGTGTTATTAAAGGTTGAGTGAATATGCGCGATACAAGCGGTATAAGAACGACGTATTCTGCGTCTTCTTGTCGTACTTCTGCGTGCTTTTTTTGACATAACTAACTTTCACTCCTTCCTTAACCTTGTGACGCTTGCTTTTTATTAGCAATCGTTTTCTTCGGTCCTTTACGTGTTCTTGCATTTGTTTTTGTGCGTTGACCACGAACTGGTAATCCGCGACGATGACGAATCCCGCGGTATGAACCGATTTCTGTTAATCGTTTAATATTTAATGCTACTTGCCGTCTGGCGTCACCTTCGACGCGGTACTTCGTAATTTCTTGACGAATTGCACCAAGTTCTTCTTCGGTTAAATCTTTAACACGAACATTTTCATCAATTTTAACAGCGGCTAATATTTTTTTAGCGGTTGTTAAGCCAATACCATAAATGTATTGTAAGCTCACTACGACCCGCTTATCGTTTGGAATATCTACACCAACAATCCGTGCCATATTCTTTCCTCCTATCCTTGTCTTTGCTTATGCTTAGGGTTTTCGCAAATGACCATCACATTGCCTTTGCGGCGAATAACCCGGCATTTATCGCAAATTGGTTTGACTGAGGCTCTTACTTTCATAATGAATTTCCTCCAATTTCTTTTATCGATACCGATATGTAATGCGGCCCCGTGTTAAATCATAGGGCGAAATTTCAACTGCGACACGATCACCTGGTAGAATGCGAATGTTATACCTTCTGATTTTACCAGAAACGTGGGCCAAAATAATGTGTCCGTTGTCTAATTGAACGCGGAAATTAACTCCCGGTAAACATTCAATGACTTTCGCCTCGACGGTAATTACGTTCGATTTACTCATTACTTCTCCTCCATAGTTAATACTTCGTAGCCATCTTCGGTAATAACGATGGTGTTTTCATAATGGCTCGCTAATTTACCATCTTTTGTTTTGACGGTCCAGCCGTCTTTTAAGACGATAAGGTCGACCAACCCTTCGTTTAACATTGGTTCAATCGCTAAGGTCATACCCACTTTTAAGCGGGGACCAGTCTTTGGCGTTCCAACGTTTGGTACAGCGGGTGCTTCATGTAATTTACGCCCCACACCGTGACCCGTGTAATCTCGCGTAAGTGTATACCCACGACTTGACGCATATTCATAAATTGCGTGACTGATATCTCCGATGTAGTTCCCTGGTTTTGCAAAGTTGTCGACTGCATACCAGAAGCTCTCTTCGGTAACTTCGACGAGTCTTTTTGCGTTTTCGCTAACATTTCCGACTAAGAATGTCCGTGCTGCATCCGCAACATACCCGTCTTTTGTCACCCCGACGTCAACACTCACAATGTCGCCGTCTTTAATAATTTCGCGGTGGCTTGGGATTCCGTGGATTAGTGTATCATTAACCGAAACACAGATATTGCCACTAAATCCGCCATAACCCTTGAAGGTTGGGGTGCCACCTTCCCGAGTAATGACTTCAAGCGCTAGTTTATCAACATCAGCAGTTGACATCCCAGGTCTTAACTTAGCCTCTACTTCTTTAAAGACTAAGTTAATAATCCGACCTGATTCTTTCATTAAGCGCACTTCGCGGGGTGATTTTTGACTAATCACATTTAGCTCCTTCAATAATTTTTTGTGCAGCTTTTAGTGATTTTTTCGCCCCAGCAGTACTATCAACAGCGTAGAGGACACCATGCTCTGCATAGAAGTCTTCAAGTGGCTTTGTATCAGCAAAATAGTGATTTAAGCGCACTAAGAGATTGTCTTTATTATCATCTTTGCGTTGATATAATTCACCACCACAAGCATCACACACACCGTCTTTTTTCGGCTTCATCGTATCAATGTGGTATGGAGCGCCGCATTTACGACATACTCTGCGCCCACTGATGCGCCGCACTAATTCGGTTTCATCAGCAGTAATATTAATTACTACATTAATTGGCCGACCTAAGTCTTTGCCAATTGTGTCGAGTGCTTCGGCTTGGGGGAGGGTTCGTGGGAACCCGTCTAACAAGTAACCATTTGCGCAATCTCCTTGCGATAAGCGTTCTCTTACGAGACTAATTGTTACTTCATCTGGCACTAAGTGCCCTTCATTTATATAACTTGCCGCAAGTCTGCCAAGTGGAGTGCCCTCTTTAATTGCTTCACGGAACATGTCACCTGTAGAGATATGCGGAATGTTATAGACACTAATTAGTTGTTTGGCAAGTGTTCCTTTACCAGCCCCTGGGGGTCCTAATAAGATAATATTACACATACGCCTAACCTCCTAATACGCTTCCTTCCTCGTAAGACTTACCAGCGAGAAGCCCATCAATTTGGTTATTAATTTCAATTGCCACCCCAACGACAATGATTAGTCCTGTTCCCCCTAAGGCTAAGCTTTGGTCAGGAACGACTTTAAGTAAGACTAAGATAATTGGTAGGGCCGCAATAACCGCTAAACTGAAGGCACCAATGACGGTAATACGGTTAAGTACTTTAGACACATAGCGTTCCGTTTCAGCACCCGGACGAACACCAGGAATATAACTACCATTCTTTTGGAAGTTTTCCGCGAGCTTTTCCGGATTAATTTGTAGTTTAGCGTAGAAGAAGGCAAACACAACAATAAGGAATAAGTAAATGAGTAATCCCCACGGCATTTGCCAAGTCTTATCATTAAACCACGGCATTGTTACTGTCGCGCTTGAGTTAAAGATTTTTAACCATTCGGCGTCTAAATTTGAGCCGCTGATAAAAGAAGCAATGATTGACGGCGCCATCATAATACTTGAAGCAAAGATGACAGGGATAACCCCGGCACTATTAATCTTAATTGGTAAGAAACTTGCTTGCGCCATCTTGCGGGTTTGCCCGCTTTTACCCGCGTGTTGCACGGGAATTTTACGTTTACTCGTTTCAATAAAGGTAATAAAACCAATAATGGCGAGGAAACTAAGTACATAAACTCCAAATTGGAGGAGACCGATAAATAATTGTTGACTGCCTTGTCCAACTTTATCACTAAGCCAATTTTGGTAGGCACGAATAATTTGTTGGGGAAGGCTGCTAACGATACCTGCGAAGATAATCATCGAGATACCATTACCAATCCCTTTACTACTAATTTGGTCACCAAGCCACATTACAAGCATCGTGCCCGCAAGCATGACGGTAATAATGTAAGCATATGTCCAAAAGTTTGATTCTTTCAGCGTAATATAACTTTGATTTTCCATCGTAACAATAACGCCATAAGCTTGCACTGCGCCGAGCATCAGCGTTAAGTAACGATTTGTCATTTCCATTTTCTTCCGCCCATAATCCCCTTGATTAGCAAGGTCAGTAAGCGCAGGAAGGACGTCCATTGATAAGAGTTGGACGATAATTGATGCGGTAATATAAGGACTAACCCCAAGTGCGAACACACTAAATTGTTGCAGTGTGCCCCCACCAAGGAGATTCATAAGCCCAAAGGCATCGTTATTTTGGAATGAAAAGTCGCTAAGCGTGACGCCTGGAACCGTAATCGCGGCGCCAATTCGGAAGACAAACATAATCATGATCGTAAAGAAGATACGATCGACAATTTCTTTATTCTTGAAAATCGCGGCGATCTTTTTCATATTAAATTACCTCTGCGGTTCCACCTAGTTTAGCAATGGCGTCACTAGCTTGTTTGGAAAATCTGTGGGCTTTAACTGTTAATTTCTTTGTTAATTCTCCGCGCGCTAAGACTTTAACGCCACCGAGTTCTTGTTTAATGATCCCTTTTTCAATTAAGAGTGTTGGGGTCACAACAGTTCCGTCTTCAAAGACATTTAATTCTTCTAAATTAACGACGGCAAACTTTCGTGTATTCATGTTTGTAAAGCCACGTTTGGGAATACGGCGATATAAAGGCATTTGTCCACCTTCAAAGCCGAGACGCGTGCCACCGCTTGAGCGTGACTTTTGACCTTTTTCACCTTTTCCACTTGTTTTACCTGTGCCAGAGCCAATCCCCCGGCCTAGACGTTTACGAGCTCTTTTTGCTCCTTCTGTATAAGTAAGTTCGTGTAATTTCATACTCTACCTCCTACAATGTTCCCCGGAGACGTTTAATATCCGAAGCTCGTTTTAAACCGCGTAATCCGTTATCTGTTGCTTTAAGCACATTAAGGGCGGTACGCGAACCATAAACTTTTGAATAGACGTTGCGAATACCTGCAAGTTCTAAGATGGCCCGCACTGAACCACCGGCGATAACTCCAGTACCTTCTGGTGCTGGTTTTAAGAATACGCGGGTTGCACCGAAGCGACCAACGATTTCGTGAGCAATTGTGTCACCCTTAACAAGTTCAACTGTGAAGGTGTTTTTCTTTGCAACTTCAATTGCTTTACGAATCGCATCAGGTACTTCTGCTGCTTTAGCGTTTCCGTAGCCATACTTCCCTTTACCATAGCCAATAACGACTAAGGCAGTAAAGCGTAAGCGACGGCCACCTTTTGTTGTTTTACTAACGCGGTTAATCGCGACGACGCGTTCTTCAAATTCTTTTGGGCGACGCGCTGGGGCACGACGGCCACCACGATGCGGACCACCTTCACGACGGCCACCTCTATTACTACGGCGCGGGGCATCACCTTGCGGAGTTTGTTCGGTATCTTTTTCTTCAGTTTCTACTTCTTCAGTTTCAACTTCTTCAGTATCTTCTACTAAGTTTTTCTTTTCTTTATCCATAACTTTACTCCTTCTAGAATTCTAACCCGGCCTTACGGGCAGCATCGGCTAAGGCTTTGATTCGACCATGGTATAAATACCCTCCGCGATCGAACACAACCTTAGTAATGCCTAAGTTTTTCGCAACATTAGCAATTTCAGTACCGACTTTTGCCGCTGATTCAACATTGTCGCCATGCACTAATTTCATCGCTAATGAACTAGCGCTACCTAAGGTAACACCTTTAGTGTCATCAATTAATTGCACAGCAATGTGTTTGTTGGAACGGAAGACGACAAGGCGCGGAACTTCGTGTGTACCGCTAATTTTGCGGCGAATACGGGCATGACGCCGTTTTCTAATTTCATTACGTTTAATTTGTTTAACCATAACTTTTCACCTATTTCTTGGCGCCTGCGCGCTTTCCTTCCTTACGAATAATAACTTCGTCGCTATATTTAATTCCTTTACCTTTATAAGGTTCTGGACGACGGACACCGCGAATGAGCGCTGCGGTTTGACCAACAGCTTGTTTGTCATAACCCGTCACAACAACGTTGTTTGGGTTTTCCACTGTAATTTTAGCACCAACACATGGAGCAATTACAGTTGGATGGCTGTAACCGACTTCTAAGCGGACACTTTCGCCTTCTTGAATAGCGCGGTAACCGATACCGACGATTTGTAAGCGAATAGTAAAACCTTCATGCGCTCCAACAATTGCATTGTGGAGTAAAGCACGGGTTGTACCATGACTTTGTTTTGTTTGTTTTAATTCATTGTCGCGTTTAACATGAATTTCACCTTCATGACTTTGATCAAGGGTGATATGGAGTGGTAAGGTAACGTGATTTGTCCCTTTTGGTCCTTTAACGGTGATTAAGTCACCTTCAAGTTTCACTTCTACGCCTGCTGGCACTTTAATTACTTTTAAACCAATTCTTGACATAACTTACCTCCTACCACACATAGGCGACTACTTCGCCACCGACGCCTAAGGCGCGCGCTTTCTTGTCAGTCATGATTCCTTGTGATGTGGAAATAATAGCGATACCTAAACCGCGTAAAACGCGTGGTAATTTATCGCTGGTAGTGGTGACTCTTAAGCCTGGCTTAGAAATACGTTTTAAACCAGAAATTACTTTTTCACCATTTGGTCCGTATTTAAGCACTAAGGTTAAAACTTTTTTAACGTCGCCACTAACGAAGTAATCAGTAATATAACCTTCTTCTTTTAAGATACGGGCAATATTAACTTTGTTTTTGCTGCTCGGCATCGCAACTGCTTCGTGACTTAAAGCATTAGCGTTCCTAATGCGGGTTAGCATATCTGCAATTGGATCTGTCATACTCATACTAGTTGCTCCTCCTTACCAGCTGGCCTTCTTCATGCCAGGAATTTCGCCATTATAAGCGAGTTCACGTAAACAAATACGGCACACACCGAATTTGCGATAAACGCTATGAGGTCTGCCACAACGTGAACAACGACTATAGGCGCGTACTTTGAATTTAGGTTTGCGTAATTGCGCTACTCTTTTACTTGTTTTTGCCATAATCTCTCCCTCCTCTAGCGTCTAAACGGCATACCGAGTAGTTTAAGCAATTCATATGCTTCGGCATCCGTTTTAGCGGTTGTGACAATAACGATGTCCATCCCGCGGACTTTATTTACTAAGTCAAAGTCAATTTCAGCGAAGATTAGTTGTTCGCGGACTCCGAGTGTATAGTTCCCGTGACCGTCGAAGCTATCTTTACTGACACCGCGGAAGTCACGCACACGTGGGAGCGCGATACTAATTAACTTCTCGAAGAAGTCATACATTCTTTCGCCGCGTAAATCAACTTTACAACCAATTGCGGTTCCAGCACGAAGTTTGAAGCTTGCTTCACTTTTCTTCGCAATTGTCACCACTGGTTTTTGACCGGCAATGACGGTTAATTCCCGCACTGCGTCTTCTAATAATTTAGCGTTTTGTGTTGCATCCCCAACCCCCATATTAATGACAATCTTGCTTAATTTTGGGACTTGCATCACGCTTGTGTAGTTAAACTTTTCCATTAAAGCTTTAATCGCTACATCTTCATATTGACGGACAACACGATTTGTGCTCTTTTTCACTTCATGGACATAACGTTCAACTTTATGTTCTTTTTCAACCTTTTTGGCTGGTTTTTCTTTAGCAACTTCCGCTTTAGCTTC
>DBRT01000015.1:0-9706 GCA_002306335.1 Caryophanales bacterium UBA1361 | reverse complement strand
GCTTCTGCTTTTTTAGGAGCAGCGGCTTTCTTTTCTACTTTTTTAGTTTCGGCTTTAGGAGCTGCTTTTTTTGGAGCATCTTCTTTTGCAACAGTTTTCTTTGCTTTATCTTCTGCCATAATGCACCTCCTATTTAATTACTTCGCCCGACTTTTTAGCGTAGCGAACTTTTTTGCCTTTCACTTCTTTCATCCCAACGCGTGTTGGTTTTTTTGTTTTTGGATCAATAAGTGCGACATTGCTCACATGAATCGGCGCATACACATCTAAGATTGATCCTTCAGGGTTTTGTTGGGTTGGTTTTTTATGTTTCTTGCGAACATTAACGCCTTCCACAACAACCTTTTGTAATTTCGGATACGCCCGTTGGACAATTCCGGTTTTGCCTTTGTCTTCGCCAGTGATGACGATGACTTTATCACCTTTTTTAATTAACATACGAGCCCTCCTATAATACTTCTGGAGCAAGGCTAACAATTTTCATTGCGCCATCTCCCTTTTCACGTAATTCACGAGCTACGGGGCCAAACACCCGTGTCCCGATCATGTTGCCGTCATTATTAATAATAACAACAGCGTTATCATCAAATTTAATTTTTGATCCGTCTGGCCGTAACACACCTTTTTTAGTGCGGACGACAATCGCTTTCACCATGTCACCTTTTTTAACTTTGGAGTTAGGGACGGCTTGTCTGACTGTAATTAGGACGATGTCGCCAATGTTACTGTGCCGACGGACACTGCCACCATAGAGTCTAATAACTTTTCCGATTCGGGCACCGGAGTTATCAGCGATGTTTACTTTAGTTTCAACGTGAATCATCACTTGCCTCCTTTAGCTCTTCGATGAGTTCGCCTTCTTCGTCGATAATGTCTTCAAGTTGCACTTCCGCAAGTTCTAAGACTTTGACGAGCCGCCATCTTTTAAGGGCACTCATTGGGCGTGTGGCCATGATGCGTACGAAGTCGCCTTCTTTTGCCACATTTTCTTCATCGTGAGCGTAATATTTTTTACGATATTTAACGCGCTTTCCATAAATCTTATGCCGTTTGTATGTTTCTACTAAGACGGTGATTGTTTTATCATTTTTATCACTAATGACAATCCCGTCAAACGTAGCGCGTGCTTTTCTTACTGTTTGTTCCATATTATCACTGCTCCTTAATTAATCCCGAGTTCGCGTTCGCGTAATATAGTATATACACGCGCGATATCTTTTCGGACGCGAGTAATTTCTTTACCGTTTTCTAATTGACCAACGGCTTGCTTCCGACGGAGGTGAAATAATTCTTCGATTAAAAGATATTGTTTTTCTTTTAATTCGGTTGTACTTAACGCACGAATTTCTTTAATCTTCATCATTAATCCTCCTTATTGTCTGCTTTAGACACTACGCGTGTCTTAATTGGTAATTTGTACGCTGCGAGGCGGAGTGCTTCACGAGCGATTTCTTCTTTAACGCCACCGATTTCAAAGAGAATACGATTCTTTTTGACAACGGCGACCCATGAGTCTGGAGCCCCTTTACCGGAACCCATCCGCACTTCAAGTGGTTTTTTAGTTTTCGCTAAGTGTGGGAAGATACGAATCCAGATCTTACCAACACGGCGTGTATAACTAGCAAGCACAATCCGTGCACTTTCGATTTGACGGTTAGTGATGTAGGCACCTTCAAGTGCTTGAAGTCCAAATTCGCCAAATTCGATATTTGCGCCACCTTTGGTTAAGCCTTCATAACTCAAGCGTTGGGGGCGACGATATTTAGTACGTTTTGGTTGTAACATAATTATTCTCCTCTCCCTTTACTTAAGTCGTATTCACCACGACAAATCCACACTTTTACACCAAGACGGCCGTAAGTTGTGTGTGCTTCTGCAAGTGCGTAATCAATATCAGCGCGTAAGGTATGAAGCGGGATGATTCCGTCTTTATAACCTTCACTACGGGCGATTTCCGCACCATTTAAGCGACCGCTGACTAAAGTTTTAATTCCTTTAGCGCCAGCGCGACGGACGCGTTGGATCGTCCGCTTTTGCACGATTCTAAATGAACCACGTGCTTCGAGTTGACGCGCGATGTCTTGCGCCACTAAACTTGCATTTAAGTCTGGGTTTTTAATATCAACGACATTAATTTTAACTTCACCAGACTTCACAATTTTGGCTAATTTAGCGGTTAATTCTTTTACGCGTTCGCCTTGTTGACCAATCACGACACCGACACGGGCGACGTGGACACTGACGATGACACTATAGCCACTTTCGAATGTGTTCACGCGATCAATTTCAATATGTGAGAGTAATGCTTCTTTTAATTCTTTCGTTAAGAATTCACGAATGTCCATGTCTTCTTTGAGGAAAGTAGCGAAGTCTTTGTTTTTGGCAAACCAACGACTATTCCAGTTACGATAGATACCGTATCTTAGACCGTTTGGATTAACTTTTTGTCCCATTACTTTTCCTCCTTTACACGCTTTCTTTTACTTTCACAATAATTGTGCTTGTTCTTTTAGTGACACCAGCCGCTCCGCCTTTAGCGCGCGGGCGATATCTATTTAATTTAATCGAATCATTAATTTGTAATTCACTAATGTAGAGCCCTTCTTCTTTGAAGCCATGGTTATTGATGGCGTTCGCTGCGGCACTTTCGATTGTTTTGCGAAGCGGTACACTCGCGGCTTTATTAATATTTAGTAAGAGCGCGATTGCATCACTCACCTTTTTCCCGCGGACTAAGTCAGCGACTAAGCGCATTTTCCGTGGGGTGACTCCGACGCTGCGACTGATTGCGCGTGCTTCGGTAACCACAGGTTTTTCTTTAACTTCTTTTGTTTCAACTTTTTCTGTTGTTTTTGGTTTTTTAATTCTTGCCATAATTCACCTACCGTTTCCGTTGTGCGGCCGCGGCTTTGTCTTCAGCTGTGTGCCCCGTATGTCCGCGGTATGAGCGGGTTGGGGAGAATTCGCCTAATTTATGGCCGACCATATCTTCCGTCACATACACTGTAATGTGTTCACGTCCGTTATACACTGCGAATGTATGACCGACGAAGGATGGGAAGATGGTTGATCTGCGCGACCATGTTTTAATAATTTGTTTTTTATTCGCTTTATTTAATTCGTCAACCTTTTTTAAGAGAGACTTATCAGCGAATGGACCTTTTTTTAAACTTCTAGCCATGTTTCCTCACTCCTTATTTTTGTTTGCGACGTCTGATAATTAATTGCGTCGATTTCTTATTTTGTTTGCGCGTTTTCACACCTAAGGCGCGTTTGCCCCATGGTGTTCTTGGTGCGTCTTTACCAATTGGTGACTTCCCTTCACCACCACCGTGTGGGTGGTCAACTGGGTTCATCACAGAGCCACGGACTGTTGGGCGAATGCCTTTCCAGCGACTCTTACCAGCTTTTCCTAAGTTGATTAAGTTGTAGTCTTCATTACCAACTTGTCCGACTGTAGCGCGACAAGCTTGTAATACTTTCCGTACTTCACCACTTTGGAGTCGAAGGATTGCATATTTTCCTTCGCGTCCTAAGATTTGGACACTTGTTCCCGCAGCGCGGGCGATTTGTCCGCCTTTCCCAGGGGTTAATTCAACGTTATGTACGACACTACCTTCTGGGATTGCTGCGAGCGGCATTGCGTTACCGACTTTGATGTCGACTGCTTCACCCGAGACGATGCGATCGCCGACCGCGAGTCCTTGTGGATGTAAGATGTAACGCTTTTCACCGTCTAAGTAGTGGATTAAGGCGATATTTGCGTTGCGGTTTGGATCGTATTCGATTGCCGCGACAACGCCTTCTACACCATCTTTCTCCCGACGGAAGTCAATAATGCGGTATCTGCGTTTATGACCACCACCGATGTGACGGGTAGTAATTTTTCCCATGTTATTACGACCACCAGTGCGTTTAAGTTCGACGGTTAAGCTTTTTTCTGGTTTTGTTTTCGTAATTTGTTCGAACGTAAGGTTCGTCATGTTCCGACGTGAGGGAGTTGTCGGTTTATATTTTCTAATTGCCATAATGTTTCTCCTTCCCGTCTTTATTCTTTGAAGAGGTCAATTGCTTGTCCTTCAGCAACGGTAATCACAGCTTTTTTGACGCCTGGGATTGTGCCGTAGTACCGACCACCTCTCCGTGTTTTTTTTGAATTTGTGTTAATGATCTTTACATCGGTAACTGTTACACCGAAGACCGCTTCAAATGCATCTTTAACACTTTCTTTATTTGCGGTTTTATGCACTTCCATCGTTACTTTGTTTTGGTCTTGCATGAGCGCCATTGACTTTTCAGTAATGACGGGTCTAAGCAAGAGGTTGAATTGTTCAACCGTTGGTTTTTTAACTTGTACGACTTGTTCTGCTTTTTTGCGTGGACGTTTACTCATTATTCAAGTCCTCCTACATACGCAACTAAGGTTGCTTTTTCGACGACGATTTGGTCAGCGTTTAATAAGTCATAAACGGCGACATTGTCTTGACCAACGCTTTGGACGTTTGGTAAGTTGCGGGTGGCAAGTAGTAAGCTCTTATTGTCGTCATTAATTAATAAGACTTTACCAGTGGCCCCAACATTTTTAAGTAATTCCGCAGCGGCTTTTGTTTTGCCTTCAATTTCGATGGTGTCATCGATAATAATGAATGCTTTTTCCGCAGCTTTGATTGAGAGCGCACTTCTTAATGCGAGCGCGTGCGCTTTCTTATTCATTGATAATTTGTAGTTTTGTTCTCCGGTTGGACCAAAGGTGACTCCACCGCCAACCCAGATGGGTGAACGCCGACTACCAGCGCGGGCACGGCCTGTTCCTTTTTGCCGCCATGGTTTCTTACCACCACCGCGTACTTCTGCGCGTGTTTTTGTTTTCGCGGTAGCTTGACGCCGGTTAGCAAGGTAAGTCACGACTGCTTGATGGACGACATCTTGATGCGGCTCAATACCGAAGATTTCGCCATTAAGTCGCATTGTGCCAACTTTTTCCCCTTTAGTGTTAACAACTGGATAAGTAATAGTTTTCTTTACTGCTTTTGACATAACTATAACCTCCATTCTTATTCTTTAGCGGTGCGATCGACTAAGTCTTTAACTTCGCGTTTGCGTAATTGCTTTTTAACCGCACTTCTAACTTTCAATATTCCGTATTTAGGACCTGGAATGGCACCTTTAATTAAGAGTGCATTCTTTTCTGGTAAGACATCAACAACGAGTAAGTTTAAGACTGTTGTTCTTTGCGCTCCATGATGTCCAGGCATTTTTGTTCCGGGAATTACGCGTTGAATACGACCAACGCTAGCTTGCGAACCAATTCCGCGGTGATAACCAGAACCGTGGGCGGCATTTCCAAGTTTGAAGCCATAGCGTTTAATGACACCAGTGTAGCCTTTCCCTTTGCTTGTTCCAGTTACGTCGACGATATCTCCTTTTTTGAAGATGTCGACTTTAATTTCGCTACCAACTTCGTAGCTAAGCATTTCTTCACCCTTTAATTCGTATAAACCGTATTTTGGAGTGACACCTGCTTTTTCGTATATGCCTTTAAGTGGTTTATTTACCCGGCTCGGTTTTTTATCTTGATAGCCTACTTGGATGGCGGCATAGCCATCTTTTTCCACTGTTTTCACTTGAGTGACAACATTTGGTAAGACTTCAACAACTGTAACGGGGTAGATTGTGCCATCTTCGGCGAATACTTGGGTCATACCCATTTTGCGGCCAATAATTGCTTTCATATTTCTACCTCCTTATAGTTTAATATCGATGTCGACACCACTTGGGAGTTCAAACTTCCGTAAGAATTCCACTGTGCGTTTGTTTGGATCGACGATATCGATAAGCCGTTTGTGTGTTCTAATTTCGAATTGCTCACGCGCATCTTTGTACTTGTGGACCGCTCGTAACACCGTGTACACCTCACGTTGTGTTGGGAGCGGGATGGGGCCAACTACCTTGGCGCCACTTTCGACTGCTTGTTCAACGATCTTCGCTACTGCTTCATCAAGTAATGCATGATCATAACTTTGAAGTCGAACCCTTATCTTTTGTTTTCCTGCCATGAATTATTTTCCTCCTTACATCTACAGGCGCTAATGGTCCTCAGCTACGAATTCCCCGATTACACTTCATGACAACGCTTGTAGGTGTATCGGCAACCTCGCATTTCAACGCGACCATTAACTTGCTAAATAATACTAAAAGCATAATATAATGTCAACCATAAACGATAAAAAATATATATTTTTATATATAAGGTCACAAAATCTTGTGAAAAACCAAATTTCAAACTTTTGAACTTTTTACCGAAAATCGTGAAAAAAACCACTTTTGCAAGCGGTTCCATTTTTTCTTAAATACTGCTGTTTTTGTCCAAAAATCGTGAAAAATCAACGGTTTTCGGTGTCTTTTTTATTATTTCTTGCTAAAACGGTGTCGCGATAAGAGTATTCACAACCACAATATTCTTGCTGATAAAGGTTATATTCTTTTTTCATTTCACGGACACGCAATAATCCGGCCTTTTTCTTAAAATCACTATAAAAATATTTAATATTTGGGTAGCGAGGCGCAATCTTTTTAGCAATTGCATTGATGACTTGTGAGTTCTTTTGTCGCGAGATAGTAAGCGTCGTAGTGGCGTAATCAAATCCGTTTTCACTACCATACTTTAAAGCTTCTACAATACGTTTTTCATAACAGAGATGACAGCGTTTACCGCCTTCTTTTTCACTAGCGAACACTCTTAATTCCTTCATAAAGGCTTCGTGATCATATGGTAAAAACACGACTTTGACATCTTGATTATTTTTAATATTAAATTCTCTTACGAATCTTTCAACTTCGTCGCGTCTTTTCTTAAACTCAGCTTTGGGATAGATGTTGCTATTTTGATACACAATTGTCACAGCAAAAAATGGTGTTAAAAATTCTAAGGTGTGACTAGAACACGGCGCACAGCAAGCATGGAGCGCTAGTTTTGGTCTAAGCCCTTGATCTTTGAAATTATTAACTTCTGCAATCGAAATGTTGTAATAATTAATCTTCTCCATATATATACATTACATCACCAAAAGAGAAAAAGCGATAGCGTTCTTTAATTGCGTGGCAATAAGCCGCGAGTGTATTTTCACGCCCCGCAAAAGCACTAACTAACATAATTAGTGTAGATTTAGGTAAATGAAAATTCGTAATTAACGCGCTGATGACTTTAAATTTATAACCTGGAGTAATAAATAAATTTGTTGCTTCACTCGTCGCTACAATCTTTTGATATTTATTAAAATTAGCTTCTAGTGTTCTTGTTGCGGTTGTGCCAACACTGATGATTCTTCGTTTTTCTTCAATCGCTTTATTTATTGTTGCGGCCGCTTCTTCGCTAATTTCATAAGTTTCGTAATGCATCTTATGATCTTTAGTATCACTAACACTGACCGGTTTAAAAGTACCTAAGCCAATATGCAGTGTAATTTCGACGACTATCACTCCTTTAGTTTTTAACTCATCTAATATTTCCGGCGTAAAGTGAAAGCCTGCTGTTGGTGCTGCCGCACTACCAGGCGCTTTAGCGTACACCGTTTGATAACGCGCATATTTTTCACTTTTATCTTCAATATAAGGCGGGAGCGGGGTTGTCCCAACCCTTTCTAAGACTTCTAAAAAGACACCCTCATACTTAAACTTTACAATGTGAATGCCTTCTCCTTTTTTCTCGCGGCATTCCATTAGAAGCTCGCCGTCACCAAAAGAAACAACAGTTCCAACTTTAACGGCTTTAGCATTACCAATTAACACTTCATATTCATCGTCTTTTAGTGCTTTTAATAACACAACCTCAATCTTTGCTCCTGTTGGAACTTTAATGCCTCTAAGTCTAGCGGGAATAACTTTTGTATTATTAATAACTAACACATCACCATGCTTAAAATACTTAGTAATATCATAAAAATGTTCATCTTTTATTTCATTTTTATCTTTGTTAAACGCTAAAAGACGTGCATTTTGCCGTAAAAGAGAAGGATATTGCGCAATTAGTTCTTTTGGTAAATCAAAATCAAAAAGATTAACATCCATTAGAAACCTCTTTTATCGCCAAACTTTTTTAAGACATCACTCTTAAAATCTAAAAAGCGATTTTCTTTAATCGCCACACGCACATCTTCCATAAGTTTAATTAAAAAGCGTAAGTTATGAATTGAGAGTAAGCGCTGCGCTAAAGCTTCTTCACTAACATATAAATGGCGTAAATAAGCACGCGTGTAATTCTTACATGTATAGCAATCGCACTCTTCTTCAATTGGGCGGAAGTCATCTTTAAATTCAGCGCGCCGGATATTAAGTCTGCCTTTTCTTGTATAGAGCGAACCGTGACGCGCAATACGCGTTGGTAGTACACAATCAAACATATCAACACCGCGCGCTACACCTTGTAAGATCATATCAATTGAACCAATCCCCATTAAGTAACGCGGTTTGTCTTTAGGTAAATAAGGGACGGAACTTTCCACCATCTTTATAAAGACATCTTTTGGTTCACCGATGCTTGTTCCACCAATTGCGTAACCAGGAAACCCAATTTTTACTGTTTCCATCGCACTATATTTGCGTAAGTCGGGGTATTCTCCGCCTTGTACAATACCAAATAAAGCTTGGTCTTCACGCTTATGCGCTGCTTTTCCGCGCTTAGCCCAGCGTAAAGTACGTTCAGTACTTGCTTTTACATATTCATAATCTGCGGGATAATGAATACATTCATCAAAACTCATAATAATATCCGCACCAATTTCTTCTTGCATCCTAATTGCTTCTTCTGGTGAGAAGAAAAGTTCGCGTCCATCTAAATGTGATTTAAAGGTCACACCTTCTTCGCTAATCTTACGATTATCGGCTAAAGAGAATACTTGAAAGCCGCCTGAATCAGTAAGAATTGGTCCGTGATGATTCATAAAAGAGTGGATTCCACCAGCCTTTTTTAAAATATCAGTGCCTGGTCTAAGTGATAAGTGATAAGTATTCGCCAAGATGACTCCGCTGCCTAAGGCAACAATTTCTTCAGGAGTAATTGTTTTAACATTAGCAAGCGTACCTACCGGCATAAACATCGGCACTTCAACTTTGCCGTGCGGTGTATGTAAAAAACCGTATCGCGCACCGCTTTGTGTGCATTCATGAATAATTTCTAGATAAACGGGTGGTTTTTTAGCCATCTTTTTCCTCTTTTCTTTGTTCAGCCATAATGAGATTTAGAAATGCAGGTTGCTTCGCTAGGAGCGAAAACACAGCATGCCCTAATAAGAGTACAACAAATTCACCAATTGCGACAAGTCCCATTGTAGCAAATAATGGTAAATCGAGAATAATGTGTAACATTAGTCCGACGACAACAGCATTAATTATTGTCGGCCATATTACACCCCAATATAGTCTCTTACTAAAAGCAATTAACACTCCACTTAATAAAGTAGCAAGCGTCCCAAAGATAACATCCCACGGTTGAAGCAGACTATGCAAATTAGCGAGCAAACACCCGAGTGTAACACCAATGACAAAGTCTTTTCTAAAAAATATTAAAAATAATAATATTTCTGAGATCCGAAATTGCACATCATTAAAAGCAAATCCGCCAAGAATAATTGTTAATACATAATAAATGGCAGCAATCAGCGCATTATCTGTAATCTGCCGAATAATCTTTTTCTTCTTCATATTTTCT
>DBRT01000035.1:20294-35873 GCA_002306335.1 Caryophanales bacterium UBA1361 | reverse complement strand
AACTGAAATGATGGTGTTTTCCCGCCTGGATAACCGTTTGTAAAGGCCACAAACCATTCGTCATTAAAGTAACCACTATAAATCACATTTATGTCATCACTAGGATACTCTTCACTTAAAAATGTTAATCCATCTTGAACACTAAGTACGGTTAATGCTGTTGTTAGGTAATCAAGCGTTAACCCGCTTAGCGTGTCACTTGTAATGTTAACCATATGATGAGAGTTATGCGCAGGATAACCAGTTAGCGGATTAATAATATGCGAACGAATAATTTGCGCACCACCATAATTAAATTTAAAGCCCGTATATATCCCACTTGTCGACATTTGGTATTGATCAGCGCGGCTCATTGTAAATGTTTTTTCGCCTGGTCCAATAGGTTCCATCGTAATCTTATAAGCTTTATTCATAAATCCGTCTTCTAAAAATGTAAATGACGATTGTCCGCCGTAAATCAAACCTTTAGTTAGTCCTTTAGCACGCATAGCTTCGGCTAGAATATCAGTCATCATCCCTTTAGCTACCGCACCAACAGAAATCGAAAGATCGTCACCGCTATTATTAAATTCATTAAATTTAACATAGTATTTATTATCTTTAGTCCATAACTTTAAAGTGTTATTAATATCGTCTTCACTTTGCGGGATATAACTCGTTAACCGTGCAATTTCCGCTTGTTTTAAATCGTCACGCACTGGATCTTTAGTCGGGTCAGCCCCCGGACTAGTGTAAGGTTTCCAGTAATCGTAAAGTTCACCAATAAACATACTAAAAGCATTATTTGGTGTGTTAATAGAATAACTTTTTGACGCAACAAGTAAGTCATAAAGAGCTTGATGAATTTCAATTTCTTCGCCTTTATGTTCATTAATATACTTTAAGTTTTTAATGCGTGGCAGTGTCGCTTTTTCTTCCGCTGTCGGATGAATATTGTCGTGGGGTTCAACTGCATAATAATCATTATGACGGTCAAAAAGTTTATGGTAACTAATTAAGTATTCATTTAGAATAGCTTTAATGTCATTTTGTGTTTGTTCTTCCACTTCTTCATACACGACGAAAAAACTAGTGTCGAATACTTCAATGGGACGCCCACCATCAGTGTTATAAACTTTCTCTGTCGGAAATAATAAAATCGGTGTCTTTTTTTGCGTATCTTTGCTAAACGCTGGAACAACTAAAAGGGTTGAGATTGTAATTGAAACCATTAAAATAACTAGTTCAAGCGGGGAAAAAAGCGCAAAGAGTTTTTTAATTAATTTCATAATTACACTCTTCCTCCTTAAACATTTTAAGTCTCAAAATCACAATTTTTGATAAGAGAGCAATAAGTAATCCGCTTATAATCCCACTTATTGTCATAATTATTAAATAATTAAGCATTAAAGCGTTTTGATAAATTATCGCAATCATGACGACCTGGCCGACACCGTGCATCACCGCACTAAGGAGTGAGAGTCCGTAGATTGATAATTTATTAAAAAGATAGGCTAATAGTACAAAAGCGCTTGAAAGTAAAAAACCACTAAGCGATAAAATAAAACTAGTGCCAAACCCACTAAAAGTCCCGCTTAATAAAACTCGAAGTAAGCCAATCGTGAAAAATTCAAGCGGACCATAAAGTGCTAAAAGAATTAAGCCAATCGAATTAGCAAGGCCTAATTTAACACCCGGTAAAGCCGTGATAAATGTAATGTAATTTTCAACAATATTAAATACCACACCTAGCGCTAAAAAGACAGCAAGCCGCACGAGCTTCTGTGTCGATAATTTTCTTTTATTTCCGTTATTCGACACTTGGGACATACGGTGAAGGTGCCTCCTTATAATTAAATCCCATAATCACAAAATAAAAAGAATTAGGTAGACAAAGTACGGGATCACCTACTTTATCCGTAAAACCTTTAATTGAGCATAAATTAAGCGGACTTTCTTCTTTTTCAACCCGCACTTTCTTATTGTAAATTTCAAGTGTAATTGGTGCTAAAAATTCAGGTTCATTGTAAATGAATGTATTATCAATCGCTAACGGTTGTTTATCAATTAGACGGTCGGTAACATAGACATAAACATACAGTGCTTCAGTAGTAGAAAAGGCGCGTTTTAAGTACAACGTTGTCGCACTTGTTAGCACCAAGACAATACTAAAGATAATGGTGTCAAAAAGTGTTTTGTTTAACTTAACTTTACGCGCCTTCATGTAAATAAGAGTAACCTAACTTTTTATCCTTGAACGGTAAGGATGTTCCCTTCTTCATCCGGATGATTTGCTAAATATTCTTTAATCTTTGCTTTTGCATCAGGACGCATCGGCCGACATTGACCTAAATTTTTCACTTCACCCTTAAGCATCGCCACTACTAGTTCTTTACATCCCGGATAACCACAAGTCCCGCAATTAATACCAGGCATCATCTCCGTAATTGGCTCAAGGCGTGGGTCTTCCTTGACCGCAAAAGCTTTACTCGCGACGGCAAGTAAAAGTCCTAATAAGGCTCCAATAACTAAAAGGATAACTACTCCCCAAAAATATTGCATAAATTATTCCTCCTTTAGTGGATTGTGACTACATGATGTCACCGCACATCCGCTACAACTACTAGCGAAATCTTTACAACCCTCTGGTTTTTTTGTGCGTTTATTTAACACATAACTTCCAATATAAAAGGCAATTAAGATCGCCATCACACCGATTGCCACAAAAATACGCGCAACATCACTCATCTTAAATCATCCCTGCAAATCCAAGGAAGGCCATCACTAGTAAACCAATTGTTACTAAAGCAATCCCGCTACCTTGGAAACTCTTTGGCATATTTTTATTATTAATTAAGCGTTCTTGAATAAAACTAAAGAGAATTAAAATGACAGCGTAGCCAACACCAGTAAAGAAAGCATAGCCAACCATATTTAAGAAATTATAATCTGGGACTCCGCCATTTGTGGCTACAACATCAAGACTAACCGCTAACACGACACAGTTTGTCGTAATAAGTGGCAAATAAATGCCAAGACTCTTATATAAAGCTGGCACAAAACGTTTTAAGAACATTTCTACAAATTGTACGAATGAAGCAATGATTAAAATAAAGGACACGAGTCGTAAGTACTCAATCTTAAGTGGCACTAACACATACATATAAAGTGAGTAACTAAGAATTGCGCTCATAGTAACAACAAAGATAACAGCTAAACTCATGCCAATAGCACTACTATTACTTTTCGAAACACCAAGTAGCGGACAAATACCTAAGAAGCGCGTTAAAATAATATTATTAATTAAAACAGCGCCAATACCCATTAAAAGAAATTGCATAATTATTTACCCCCTTCTGCGGCAAGTTTAGCGGCAGCTTTCGCTGCGGCTTCCTTCTTCTTCTTATTTTCACTAATCTTTGCCACCACAAAATTAATTAAGGCAACAATGAGCCCAAACATAATAAAGGCTCCAGAAGATTCTTGGAATAAACCAATTGTGTAGTTATCAGGAATAATTTGGAAACCCCAAATTGGTTGCCCTGTTAAAAGTGAAGTAAAGGCAATCCCGCCTGTTCCTAAAAATTCACGGGCAAACGCTAACGCTAGCAATCCTAACATAAAGCCAATGCCCGTTCCAACCGCGTCAATAAGACTATCTAATACGTTATTTTTCATTGCAAAGGCTTCGGCTCTACCTAAGATAATACAGTTAACAACAATCAGTGATAAATACACACCAAGTGTTTGTGAAAGATCAAACATATAAGCTTGCATCAGCATTTCAATAATCGTTACGGTTGTAGCAATGATAACAATTAATACGGGAATTCTAATTTCATTAGGGACCCAGCGTCTAATCGCAGAAATCACTACATTTGTTAAGATAAGTGTTGCTAATACGGCAATCCCCATCCCGAGTGCGCTCATAAATGAACTTGTAGTCGCTAAGGCAGGACATATACCTAGAAATAGCATAAATGCAGCATTATTAGCGAAAATACCGTCGATAAAGATTTTACGTTTTTTCATAATTAACCCGCTCTCCCTTCTAAGTAATCTGTAGCACAAGCTTCAAGTGCTTTACGCAGTGCATTCGCGGTTATTGTTTTACCTGTCTTACTTGGATCTTGTAAAATTGGATCACCAATTTCCACACCTTTAATTTGCTCATGAACTGTCTCTAAATAATCAGCGCCATATCCAGGTGTTTCATTTGATGAAATAACATTGAACCCAGCGTATTTTGTACCTTTAAAGCCGACTTGGAAAATTAAGCCTGAATTATAACCAGTAATTTCAGCATCATAAACAACACCAACTAGCGTGGTATCAATTGTCACACTAAATTTATTAGTGACACCAATACCCGCTAATTCGTCACTGACTGTTTCTTTTTTTAAATCAATAACATCACTTTGCGCTAAGTCAAGCACAGCCTTATAACCCGAAAGTTGTTTTTGCTTAATATTTTCTTCAATTTTCGGTTTAGTTAATAAATGCACTCCGGTTAATGCTCCGGCTGCTACTAAAGTTACTGCTCCTAAAAAGAGCGGCAATAAAATAAAGTTATTTAATTTTTTCTTACTCATATTAGCCACCATATCCTTCTAGTGCTTTTTGCACGGCATTAAAGAGCCGTCTTGCCGAATAAGTTACACCAGCGTAAGTTGCTACTTCTTCACCATAAAGTTCAGCAACATTTGTGTAACCTAAAAATGTGGCAACATCTAAATCATGATACTTGCTTAGTACTGCTTCTTTTACCGTTTCCCAACGATCAGCGTAAGTACCAGTACTAGCGCCATCTTTAATATCCACAACTTTTATTAAATCAGTCACAGTGTCAACATAAACATCAACACTCATCACTAATGTTTCATCACTATAACCACCGCTATCATAAGGGTAGTCTTCAACATCAGCACTATACACATTTAAGTCTTTAAGTGCATCATTAATTGCTTCGTAAAGTGCGCGAGAAGAATAAATCGCTCCTGGGATAATATGCTCGCCTGTTTGACCAGCAACAGTGGAGCCGGTTGTACCTTCGCTTAAAGCTGGAACTGGTAAGGCTTTAAATTCGGCGACACTAATTGAGGTATAGTAATCAATGACCGCATCAATCCCATCAGTTACTTTTTTGTAATTATCCGGATTAGCAATCACATCATATTTAATTTTTACAATATGATAAGCATCACTTAATCCAACTTCGACATTTGTCGTAAATTCCTCAGCGTATTCACTTGGTGTCGGACTTGTATAACTTCCTAAATAAGTCACAAACGGTTCAACAACGATCGGCGGTGGTTCTGGCGCGACGCGTGGCATCTTTGCCGCACTAACGCCGGTAATTAAGCCAACACTACCTAATACCATCACCCCACTAACAGTAGCAGGAACCCATACTTTATTATTTGTCCGGCCCGTAATTAAACGGTCAATCATTGGTGAAATGATGTTAACAAATGCAATACTAAAAGCTGTACCTTCTGGAATAAAACCACCAGCAATCCGAATTAAGACATTAATTAATGCCCCAATAATTCCAATCAGCGCTTTACCGTAGTTGCTCGTTGGTGAAGTAACTGGATCAGTAAACATGAAGACAGCACCAAATACCATCCCGCCAACACCAAATTGCACTAATAAATATTCAATCATATTCACTTTCGCTACGAGGCTAACAAAGACACTGCTAAGTGCAACTGTGCCTAAGAAGAAGACTGGAGTGCGCCAGTTAATTACTTCACGGGCGGCTAAGACAACACCGACAATTAAAATAAGTAAGGTAAATGTTTCACCAATCGCGCCGCTATGATTACCTAAATATAAGTCAAGCATTGACACATTGGTGTTTGCTAAACTACCAGTTAAGAATTTAACGCCATCAGCAGCGTATTGACTAGTCACAGTCGCACCCGCTACTAAGCCACCAATATTTTCACCACCAGGTAAATAAGCTTTAAGTTGGCTACCAAAAGTCAATGCCAAAAAGATGCGCGACAAAGCAGCAGGGTTAAAGACATTACTACCAAACCCACCAAAGGCATGTTTTACGACTAAAGTGGCAAACATACTCCCAATAATCACGACATATACTGGAGTGCCAATTGGTAGAGTTAAAGCAAAGATAACTGCTGTAACAACACTATAATTTGATTTGATGAAATGAATTAAATATTCATCAAACTTCCCGTCTTTTTCTTTGTTATAACGTAAACTACCAGCAATAATATCACTAATAAAAGTGAAAAGGATTGCAACAGTCATAATACAAATTGTTTTAAGACCGTAACGTACTCCAAGCGTAAAGTTATAAATGACGGCGGCGACAAAAATAATCGCTAACCCGATTAAGAGTTCCATCATTATTTGGCTAGTAGTGCGTTTACTGCGTAAGAACGGGGCATTTCCACTAACAATTTTCATATTAGACACCTCTATTTCTTCCTCGATTGATGAACGCGAAGTAAGGTCTTAGCTTTTTTCATCATATCGGTAACTTCGATTTTACTCGGACACACATAACTACAAAGTCCGCAATCAACACAGCGTAATGTTTCAAGTTTTTCAAGTCGCTCATAATCACGACCTTCAAAGGCGCGCAAGATTTCGATTGGTTGGAGTCCGGCTGGACAGTGTGCTGTACAACTGCCACAGCGCAAACATGCTACTGGGCGATAAACAACTTTTTCTAGTAGTGTCAAGGCACCATGACACGCAGTAAGGGCAAAACTTACATCTTTTGCAGGATTACTTGTCATTGGACCACCGACTAATAGCACCACTTCTTTTTCTTCAACCTCAAATTCATTAAGCACTGTTTCGGCTAAAATACCGACAGGCACGACAATATTTGCGGCATTTTTCACGGCGTTACCACTTACTGTCACAATCCGTGACACAATCGGTGAACCTTCAACAAGCGCATCATGGACCGCAATAGCGGTAGTGCTGTTATTAACGATAACACCGATTTCACTTGGTAATTTATCATATTGTTTTTTAAATATCGTTTGAATAAGTGTGCGCTCCCAGCCCATTGGATAACGATCTGGTACTTCACGCACTTCAATGTCAGGGTAAGGGGCTGCCGCTTCCTTTAAGCAATTGCAAGCTTGTTCTTTTTTTACTTTAATTGCCACAATAACTTTACTTGCTCCCGCGGCTTTTTGTAAATAACGAGCACCACTAATAACTTTAGCGGCATTAAGACTACAAGACACGTAGTCCGTTGTTAAATACGGTTCACATTCAACAGCATTAATTAAGATAGTGTGAATATCTTTGACATTGTTGTATTTAACCCATGTTGGAAAATTAGCGCCACCAAGACCGACAATACCAGCTTCTTTAATTGCTGCAACAATATCTTCTTTTGATGCATCTAATTCAACTTTCTTTAATGGTTTTTCTTTAGTCATTTTGAAATCATTTTTAATGACTAAATGATCACAAGGACGTCCCGTAGTAACATCCAAGCGTTTTTCGATTGCTCGAACAGTTCCCGAGACACTACTAAAAAGCGGAACACTAAATTGCTGTTTAAGTGCAATTTTTGTTCCTACTTTTACTTTATCGCCTTCTTTGACGAAAACTTCAAGCGGCACATTATTAGCGGCTACAAGCGGAAAATAAACATATTCAACTTTTTTAGGGTCGAGAACAACAAGTTCGCGTTCAAGACTCATACTTTTATAGCCAGGAATTTTCCGCCGACCTACAGTTTGGAATAACTTCATCACTTTTCCCTCCATCGCGCATATTATACACGCGTAAAGAGCAAAAAGTAAAGTAAATGTGTAAATAGTTCACTTTTAAGTGAAACGACCATAAATAATGAATGTATGTTTATTTATTTCTCGTTAATTTCTTAAAAATTCCAACTGTTTTTGGACCAGGTTTATATCTAAAACGAAAATCAAAAGCACGGGACTTATGTAAAACAGCCTTCATATGACTAAATGTTTTAAAAGTATGATACCCGTGATAACTCCCCATCCCGCTATTGCCAACACCACCAAAGGGGAAGTGCGGATTTGCTAGTTGCACAACCGCATCATTAATCGCGACAGAACCACTTGTTGTCTCTCTTAGAACTTTATTCATTATTTCTTTCGATTTAGTGAAAAGATAAAGCGCTAGCGGTTTAGGACGTTCATTAATAAAAGCAATCGCTTCATCAAGTGTTTCATAAGTAATAATCGGTAAAATTGGACCAAATATTTCTTCACGCATTAGTTCGCTATCAAGTGGTGGATTTAACACAACTGTTGGGTTAATAGTTTGTGTTTCTTCATCAAAATTATCACTACCTACTTCAGTTAAAACACCTTTAAGTCGCAAGTAATGCTTTTCATTAATAATTTTAGGTAACCTTGCTTTTTCTTCACCTTCAACACTAAATGCTTGACGAATATCATCAACTTTATCAATAAGTTTTTTATCAAGTAACACATAGTCAGGCGCTACACATGTTTGTCCGCAATTAATAAGTTTAGCAAATTTAAGGCGCCGAATCGTTAAGGGGATATCAGCGTCTTCTGCAATTATAAACGGTGACTTTCCGCCTAATTCAAGGACGACTGGTGTTAAATTTTCACTTGCTTTACGCATCACCGTTTGTCCGACTCCAGGACTACCAGTAAAGAAAATGAAATCATACACACCTTGTAAAATTTCTTCATTTACTTTACGACCACCAAGAAATAAAATAGCTTCTTTATTTGGAAAAGCAGTCGCAACAATTTGCTGCATTACTTTCGCAATTTCTGGTGCGTAAGCACTTGGTTTTACAACCGCATAATTGCCTGCCGCAATCGCTCCAATCAGTGGTAAAAGTGTTAGTTGTAATGGGTAGTTCCATGGACTCATAATTAAGACTTGTCCGTAGGGCTCAGGTACAAGAAAATTTTTAGCGGGAAATTGCACAAGAAATGACTTAATCTTTTTTCTTCTCATCCATTTTTTTAGATTTTTTATGGCAAAATGCATTTCTTCATACACAATACCAAGTTCAGTGACAAATACTTCCCATTCATCTTTATGGAGATCTTTGTAGAGGGCTTCATATATGTCTTTTTCATATAATTTAACTGCTTTTTGCAGGTTTATTAATAGTTCTCGCCGTTTTTCATAACTTAAGGGAAAGGTTTTTTTCATTGCTTCTCTTTGCGTTTTAATTTGTTTCAACATTTAATATTTCTCCTTTTAATTCTCGATAAAATTCTTCTAACTCACTCGTCTTATAAATACGCGGAGTGGGATAGAGGGGGCGCGCTTCTTTGTTAGCATACACTGCTAGTTGCGGAATGTCTTCTTCTTTAATTTCTGGAATCGTTGTCGGTATTTCAAAGTAAGTATTTAAAGCACGGATTTTCGCTATAAAAAGTTTAGCTGTTTCACCGTTACTTAATCCTTCTTCAACAACCCCACTCAGCCGTGCGAGTCGCGCTAATTTTCGGTAAATTCTTCGTCCATATTTCTCTAGCATAAACGGTAATATTAAAGCGTTAACATAGCCATGCGCTAACCCGTAATATGCACTAAGCGGATGACTTAAGGCATGAACATAACCAACATAATTACGTGTAAAAGCAACCCCAGCATCATAAGCTGCTAGTTGCATGTTTTTTCGTGCCTCAAGGTCACTAGGATTATCATATGCGACTTTGAGATTTTCAAACACTAATCGTGTAGCGTTAATCGCTTTTTCATTTGGAAATTTACGACCACCCTTATTTGTGTAGGCTTCAATAGCGTGTGTTAAGGCATCCATCCCTGTCATCGCTGTCACAAATTTTGGTAATTTAAATGTGAGTGTAGGCACTAATAATGCATAACTTGGAATTAAAACTGGGTCATTAATCGCATATTTGTGCTTTGTTCTCTCGTCAACAACAATCGACGCTACTGTCGCTTCACTTCCTGTTCCTGAAGTTGTGGGAACAGCAATTAAAAGCGGTGTTTTCTTCCGTACTTTTAAGAGCCCGCCTAATTGTTTTAAATTCTTCCGTGGTCGCGCTACACGGGCGGCAATGGCTTTAGCAACATCCATTGGACTGCCGCCACCAAAACCAATAATAGCGTCACCACCATAAATAATGTAAGCAAGTAGTCCTTCTTCAACTTGGGCTGTAGTCGGATTAGCGGTTATATCACTAAATACATAATAATTTAGTTGTTTATTTTTAAGGGCGTCAAGTAAGGGTTGATGTAATTTAAGTTGGACTAAACCTTCATCCATTACAATAAAAATTCGGCTTTTATTTTGCTTAATTAAAACATCAACTAATTCATCATACGCCTTTAAAATTTCTGGTTCACGCCATGGTAAAATCGGGCTAAAGGTACGCAATACTTTTTGAAATATACGGTCGCCTAATTTTGACATCGCATGCACTCCTTTCCGCTATAGTGTTTTTGTAATGATATTTTTTAATTGAACTTATGGGTTTAATTTACTTATAACAATATTTGTGATTCTTCTCATTTTTATTATAGCAAAAAAGGGACTTGGGGTCCCTTTGATTTGCTTTTATCTAAATGGTGTCAATCTAGAAGATTGGTACTTCCATCCCGAAGAGGGCAAAGAACCACTTAATCCACTCCCAGACCATGCCGACAAATGGATTTGATGTTGGGGTCATAATATTAAAGTTAACAAGTGCCCAGACGATAACCATTAATATCGCTGCGACGACCGCTGCGACTAAAGCGGCAATAACAAGCACTACAATTAATCTCCATAAGAAACGGAAGAAACGACGAGCGCGTGCTCTTCTGACGGCCTTTTTATCAGCGGGATCAACATTTAAATCATCACGACGTGAACGCCGTCCATACTTCATTTGATTTGATACTAGGCTATTAACAAAGTTACTATCAAAATAGACATTTACGGAGTTTTTAGCGGCTTTCTTTGGCGTTTGTTGGCCTTCTTTGCCTTCAACCTTTGCTTCGAGCGCTGCTACTTGAGCTTCTAATTCTTTAATTCTACGTTTTTTACTCATAACTCAAATCTCTCCTTTCTATCGTCCTAATACCCGGACTTTACCAAATAGTCCTTTAAATAAATCAAAAACACTTTGGACAGCGTTGTGGAGCCATAATACCGCAGCGTTGAAACGATCAGCGAGCCATGGTGGTCCTGCAAGAGGGGTAATATTGAAATGCTCTAATGTCCATGCACCCATGAACACGACTATTGCTAAGAGCAAGAGAATAAAGATAATCCAGAATATTGTCCGTCCAGCACTCTTCTTTTTACGTTTTTTACCTTTAACTGCTTTGCCAACATCAATCGCGTTTTTATTGTCCGACATCCGTTTAGCAAGGTTACTATCAAAATAAATATTAACTTCTGTTTCAGGTTGTTCTTCTTGCGGTGCCGGAGTAGCTTTTTGATTAGCTAATTCTTTACGTAAGATTTCTAGTTGCAATTCATGAACTTTATCCGTTAAGCGATCAACTTTAGCGTGAAGTGAACCGTAATATGGTTCTTCATATTGCGGCACTTGTTGCGGTGCAGGCTTTGGTTCAACTGGTTTTTCTTCAAGCTTCTCAATGTCTTTTTCATCAAGTAATGCTTTAACACGACCATATTCCGCTAAAACTTCATCGTATTCAGTACGGCTAATAAGCATGGATCGTTCTTTTTCTTGTTCAGCAATAATTGCTTCGTAGTGTTCTTTTTGCTTTTGTAATTCTTTTTTGCTAATTACTGTCCGAATTACTGTTGGTCCTGGCACTTCAACGACGACTTCTTTTGGTTTTTCTGAAAGCTCAGCCTTTGTTTGCTTTAATTCTTTAGAAAGTGCTTCAACTTTTTCTTGTTCTTTTAAAAGTTCGCTTTCATCAACCTTTGTTTCATTTTCGACAGGTCTTTCTTCTAATTCTTTCTCGAGTTCCTTAACGCGTTCGCGCAACCTGATAACTTTTGGATTTTCATCACTAAAATCAGTAGCTTCTTCGACACGTTCTGGTAATTCATATTGTAAATCACTAACGACATTTGGCGCATTTTTGTTTACATAGTTTTTAACGAGTAATTCACCAACATCTTGTTTTTTAAGTTCAGTTGGAACATCAAGTTTATGCTTGTTCACAAATTCTTTCAGTTGTGCAACAGTCATATCCTTAACATCTTCCATTAAATGCGGGACATCTTTTGCTTTCGCTACTTTTGGTAAAACAGCAATAATTCCGTCCACTATGTCCTGTTTTGTGATATTTGTTGGTAGTAAAACATCATTTTTTTCGGCAATTTCACGGATTTCTTTAATCGTGGCACTGTGTAAGCTCTTTTCCACAAATGTGCGCGCTAATACACCGTCGATATCGCCTTCTTCATCACCGAAAAGCCCTTCAAGTGTCGGGAATAATTCCTTAAGAACAACTGGGCTTGTGCTACTTTTTTGTGCTTTCTTATAAAGCTTAGCAAGTTCTTTGTCCTTGCTTACAACTTGAATGGCGAAGAGCCATAAGTCTTCAAGATAATAATCCATTAGTTCGGGTTGAATCTTGACCATCCGTTCAAATAATCCTTCAAGAACGGTGACAGGGCTATCTTCAAAATAATCAAGTCGACTAAAGAAATCATTTGAAAGTCCTTTCTCCGCAACGCGTGAGACAAGTTTAAACTTCCAGACTTCATCACGCATAACATTCTTTAAAATGTTTGCATGATCTCGACGTGAATATAATTTAGGGCCCTTTAAAAATTCGACTAAGTCGCTTACTGGTAATTTTGCCAGTGTTTTGAGAGCTTCATTAACAACGAGCTCGGTTCCATCAATTACGATGAAATCTAATCTGGTTTTAATTTTCATGTTGTTTTCCCCTTTGCTAACATTATATCATTGAAAAGTGATGATGAGTCAATGAGTTGAAATATTTTTCTCATTTTTTTGAATTTAGGCGTGTTTTGTCGTTAAAAATGAACAAAAAGCACTACTTACTTAGTGATTTTCGTGGTAAATAGTGCTTATAAAATTAGTTAAGCGATGTAGACTGGAGCAGTGCTAATCTTTGTCGCTAAGTCGTAAGTACTAACGTGATAAGTTGAAAAAATATAGAGCACTCCTTCAATTAACACGGAACGATTAATCGGGTAAACATATTCTTCAACTGCTGGGTGACTTATTTTAATGGGTTTACCTAAACCTTCACTCAAGTGTCCCACTAATGTGAATGTCTTCGTTCTTTTATTAACTTTAAGTACATAAAGGTGATTAATAACTACTTGTGACCATGTACTAATATAATTTTGTTGTAGAATATTGCTGCTCCTGTGTGTGCGCCTGCGCGCGATAGATTGTTTGCCGGCAACTTGTTTATTAACATAGTCAAAATTTTTCATAGTCGGGCATCTTCTCATCTACTTGGTTAATATAATTTTCAATCGCCTTTATCTTGTTTCGCAGTGTTACATAGTCGTATTTCTTTTTAGGCTTCTTGTATTTTTTCAATGGCTTTGTTGTGTTTGCTATTTTAATAAGATAAGGTTTAATATAAGCGTTCATTTCTTCATCAGTCATATCGCCGTGCGCTTTTGTTTGCGTTTCCAAGTAAATTCCTATATCGGTATTGTATCGTGTCCCAAATCGCCTTATTTTCACTATTTAATCTATCTTTTATTTTCATGATTATTTGCCCTTATTGTTTTTATTTAATTCGCCAGCAATATTCACGAATGAGTTTAAGATTTTAATTAATTCCCTTTCATTAGCAAATGATATTTTTAGCGTTGCCAATCCCTTTTTAATTTCAATTATCATATAATCACTTCGAATATTTGCTATTTCTATTCTCTCAACGCCGCTGTGCCATAAGAGTTGATAACTCCTATTTCTTGTCATCGTGATTTGAAATCGTTTTTCGATTATTTCTTTAACTCTTGATATTGTCATCTTAACCCCTTTGCTTTTTTTATTATTTTTATTAGATTTGATAAATCTTTCTCGACTCTAATCGTTTTAGATATTTTAATGTCTATATCTTTTTTTGTTAGATTGAATACCACGAATACTCCGTGGTGATATTCCCTTAAATAAACCTTGTTATTTTTCGAGGTATAGTAAACGCTCATAGGATATAATTTGATATTAAGTTCAAATTGACTAATTGTTAAAGTTGAATAATAGCTATTTTCCGTAAATAACCAGTTAGAGTCACATAGATATAGATCAGTTTGTGAAACATACACTTGCTTATATCCATAATTAGCACCTAAAAATCCTTTAGCGTTAAAAGTAATCGCCTGCGGGTCAGCGGCTAATTTAAGTCCAATTATCTTTGTCATTCCGTGCACCGGTGTATCTTCAAAATAATAAATATCGTTATATCCAATATTAGTTTCAGTGCCATCTAATAAACTTATTTCCGGACGCGGATCTTCTTCATCAATCGTAATATATTCATAACCAACAAGGAATAAGTTATTATCAATTACACGGTGGTCGATAATAATATTGTCCTTAATATTTAGTTCATACACTACTTGATGATTCGTCCGTTCAATAACGGTAATTGCTGTTGTGGCATACCCAAACCATCCTGGCAGCCAAAACTCTTCATATTCTGGAAGTAAAACATATTCATACTTTTCACTGATAACTACGACGTATTCCGGTAGCAAATACATCCCAATACCGTACGAATCCGCAAAAGTGAGTGATTTACTTAATGTAATGCTTTTATCATCAGCAACATCAAATACTTGAAGCGCGCCGCGTTCACGCGCTAAATAATAAATTTGATAGCCATCAGTTTTAATAATGTCAGCTTCACTAACACCTGCTACTTGTTCGTTTGTACCAGTGAAATCGCGACCTTTCGTCCCAGCGCCCGTATCAGATTCTGGAACAGCATCACCCCCAGCGATTGTATCGTAATATTCATTCGTGGACTTGTTACCTTCTTTGACTAATTCATTAAATTTTTGTTTCGTTTTTACTTGTTGCATTTTCGTTTTGGTAATTAAGTCGCTCTTAGTTTTACAACTCGCTAAACTTGTTAACATTCCCAAAAAGAATAGTGATACTATAAACCGTGAAAGTTTTGGTTTAAACGATTTTTTCATATTATTTTCCTTTCAGTAATTAAGTGGTATACACTTAACTCGCGTTTAAAACGGATTACTATCTACTATTATTTTGCATCGTTTTTGAATTTTCGTCAATATTATTAAAAAAGACACTCGAAGTGTCTTTAATTACTAGTTAACAGATTATTATCGTGCGCGTGATTCGAGTAATTCTAAAGTCTTTTCTAAAGGTCCAGAGGCCATAACTTTTCGCGCTTGTTCTTCATTAAAATATGTCACACGGCCGCGACCAGTGGATTTTGATACATACATGGCAACATCAGCAATATTGACAGCATCTTCAGCGTCATAAAACCCGTTATTATGACGATATTCCGCAACACCAATTGAGCAATCTATTTTAATGTCCGGTAATTCAACTGAGCGAATCGCTTTTTGAATACGTTTTACAAGTTTTTTTGTTTCATTTAAATCAAGCCCTAGTGTCATAAAAATAAATTCATCACCACTTTTGCGATACATGATAACTGTTTCATCCGCGATTTCAA
>DBRT01000035.1:0-20286 GCA_002306335.1 Caryophanales bacterium UBA1361 | reverse complement strand
AAAGTAATCTAAATCTAAGAATCCGAAGTAATGACTATCTTCCGTCTTATCAATATGCATTAGTAATGTGCTGAAATTAAATAAATTCGTTAAACTATCTTTATACGACTCAAAAAAGAGTGTTTCAACATTAACTTTTTTAATATCGATTTGATTAAGCATCACAATTGATATATTACGTTTAAACATCTTAATAATTTCAAGTTGTAAATATCTTTTAGTGCCTTTAAAATCAAGTGGAAGATAGAGCACAAATTTAGTTTGATCACTATTAATTTCACGGTGTAATTCATCACGATACTCATTAGCGCCGCGAATATCACATATTTGACTTTTAACATCAATATGACTTAATAATTCATCAATCGTATCAACGCAATAAGGAAGACCGACACCTTCACATGTACCAAACAGTTTAATTAAAGGTTTATCACAAATGTCATGGCTTTCTTCAATAAGGAAAAAAAGTGAATCATTTTCCCTTAAAAACACATCATATAAAACATCTACATTATATTTATGTTTTAGTTTTTCAACCCAATCCACTATGAAATCACCTCTTATTAATAAATTAGTAATTTATTATTGCACGATTTTATGCAAAATTCCATAAGTATATATGAATAATTGAACATTTTTTACATTTGTTCAAGTTGATGTGTCAACATAGACATTTTGGTATGGGGCCGGAGTCATATTTTTTAATGATGAATGGTATCATTTATTATTGTGCCAATATACATAACTAGGTAAAATTGTATAAGCACTATCGATTGCTTTTATATTAATATTTGCATAACCGTTATAAATATTTATTTTAACTAAAATTATCTATAAGTATCACTTCCACCATAAATAGATATTCCATCAAATGCATCTATAAAATCCTCACAGTTTTTAACAAAAGTTCGGCAGTTATCAACATATCTATAAAAACTATAATTAAAATCAGGACCAAAACGCCCCGAATAATAGTGGTTATCTAAACTCCTTTCCAACGAACGAGCTGTAAACCTGATGTTTTTAAATCCAAAATTCCATAAAATGTCTTGTATTCCTCTAAAAATTTCTTGTGTCAACTGAGTTATCAACATCCCTTAGAGCATTTTCAAAAGAATTCGCAGCATTTAATAAAGTCTTTGCTTGTCTTTCTAGCTCGTTAAAAATCTTCTAATCTCATTTGTATCTACCATAACTTTTACCTCTTTTCATTAATCTTTAAACTAATTGTAAGCCAAATAAACTTTAAAACCCAAATTTAATATAAAAAAACGGCACGCAAACTGTGCCGTTACACGAAAGTTTGGTGACCCGTACGGGATTCGAACCCATGAATGCATGCGTGAGAGGCATGAGAGTTAAACCGCTTCTCCAACGGGCCATAATCGCGATTATTATTTTAGCACTTACAAAATAAGTGTGTGCAATGAAAACAAAAAAACGGCACTTTATAGTACCGTTTGATTTACCTATGGCGACCCGTACGGGATTCGAACCCATGAATGCATGCGTGAAAGGCATGTGAGTTAAACCGCTTCTCCAACGGGCCAGCTGGCGCCTAGTGTAGGATTTGAACCTACGACCGATCGGTTAACAGCCGATTGCTCTGCCACTGAGCTAACTAGGCATGTTAGACCTAGGCAGTCATAAGAATATCACACTTCCTAAGTCTTGGCAATAATAATTATTATTATTATTTAGTTTTACGCTCAATTTCAGCGACAACATCAGCGACTGTGGAAAATCCAAGCATTTCGTCGTTACTAAATTCAATACCAAACTCTTCTTCGAGTCTCATCATGACTTCCACTAAATCAAGGCTGTCAAGTCCTAATGCTTTTAATTCCATTTCAGGTTCAATTTTTTCAACCTTGAGCAATTCGGTGAATATTTGTTCAATACGTTCTAAATTTGTCATAGTATTCTCCTTAGAATTCAAATTTTAACAAATAGCACGCATTATTTCAAATAAAAACGATTCCAAGGTTTCTTCACTGCTAAGCGACGAATAAAAGTTAATTAAATTACTAACGCGCTTTCGTGACTAGCAATTTCTGAAAGTTGATTATTAACTGATGCTTTAAAGGCCGCAGCAATTGTGGCAAAAATAACAACAACAAGTAATAACCCTAAAATTTGTCCTTTTAGTTCTGACATAAAATTACCTCCTTAATTATAAATAACCAACAATTGTTGTTCTTGTCACATAAATGTTAATGTCTTCATTTTTAATAATAATCGGAGTGTATGTTTTAATTAATTGATATTTAATTGTTTCCCCTACACTGATGTAAGAGCATTCGCCTTCACAAGTAATCGTTATGCCTTCTTCCGCTAGTTCGTTAACTAGACTTGGCCTAATGCCCCCTTCTTCACTAATAATATAGCTAACAATTGTTGCCCTTGTTTCTAGTTCAACAA
Organism: Caryophanales bacterium UBA1361; assembly: GCA_002306335.1. Lineage (GTDB taxonomy): Bacteria > Bacillota_I > Bacilli_A > RFN20 > CAG-826 > UBA1361. The sequence goes on along the minus strand of DBRT01000035.1, from coordinate 17,865 downwards.
TGATTTTCCCAATGATGAAAAAGTCAACACCAAGCAAAATTGTCGGGAAAATTAGGATGAATGAATAAACAAGGCTCATAATATTACTCATACTATATATTCTCCAATCATCCCCATAATACTTATCATCAGTGTCATAATCATAATTCCTGTACCAATAAATAAACTAATGTTAAAGCGCTCATAACTACTTTCATGTAGCGCTATTTCTTCGTCATTATGTTCTTTCACTAGTGTTTCAAATAAATAATTAAATTGCCACAACCTTTTTGGATCAACACCGTGATTAACAAGCATATAAACATTAATCATAATTTGCGAAACAAGCGGATGCTTAAAGGGTAAGGAAAAATTAATAAAAGGGGTTACACTATGATCATTTTCTAAAGCATTAATCAATGATTCTAAAAGAGCGGACATCGCACCACTTGTCGTCGTTAATGTAATATTTAAAGCGCGATATACATTTAAGTTATTATCAAGCGCTACACGAAAATGGGTGAATACATTAATAAAATCCGCTAAAGTGATATTACTCTTTTGCTTCTGGGGGATAAAGGTAATAACAACAATTGTAAAACCAACACCAGCAAATATCAGTGCAAGTGTTAAGTTTTTCTTCCAGAAATATAAAATAGCGCCAACGATGATTAATAATAACCCGGCACTACGTTCTAACCATTTAACTAACACGGCGTGTTCTCCTGATTCTATTTTCAAATACTAAAACAATGCTTGTTAAAAATATAGCGATAAAGACTTCCATACCCGCAACATAAATTAGTGGTAATGTTTCAAATTTTAAAAAGCCATCAAGCGCTAGGCGGAAGACGATTGCTACTAACATAATAAAAAACCAATTAAAAATAAATTTAATAAGATAAGCATTATCAATTCTAGTTAATTTAATAAGTTGCGTTTCACTATTAGAAATACTAAAAAGCAGTACTTCCGCTACTTTAAGCATTTCACCACCGTGTTCATTAATAAGTTTCACCATCTCAAGAAATGATTCATAATATTGATGAGCAAAAGTAAGTCGCAGTTTCTCAAGTAAAAGCATCCCGTCTTCATTCATTGTTAAATATACTCTTGATTTTTTTACGTCAAGCAGTGGATATATTGTAGTTAGTGTTGCTTCTACTGTTTTTTGAATGTCAAAGTTAAGAATAAAATATTCCATAAAATTAAACATAAAGCGTCTTTTTTCAATGTCTTTGCGATAATTAGTAACGCGATATGTAAGAAAAGCAGCGACAACTAGTGCAATTAGTGCATTGATAATCGTTATTTTTATACCGCCTAGCACTAGGGCACTAAATATTGCTATTACTATAACCAAAAAGAAAGCACCACCATAAATAATAATCACGGAATCACCTCGTGATAAAGTATTTCAATTTCATCAGTGTCAACATTGTATTCAGTGATTTTTTCGACATAACGATAAATCGAGCCATCTGCCTTATATTTTTTTGCTAAATGAATAACAAACGGAAAAGCTTGTAATAAACTATGACGATCATCATGCTTTGCTAAATAGATGACGCGTTCGTATGCTAAAGCTGTACTATCAGCGTGGAGTGTTACAATATTTGGATGACCGCTTATTGCTCCTTGCAGTATTTCTTTCATCTCACCACCCCGACTCTCGGCAATAATTAAATAATCGGGATGAAACCGTAAAGCCTTTTGGATAAAACTTTTAATTTCTTCTTCTTTATTTGTTAATGATTGCCAAAGTGTTAAATCTAAATCTTTATTTAATGTTGTGACTTCACTTAATTCAAGGACATTATCAATCACTAACACCCGCGTATTAGCGGGTAAAAGCATTAATAAATACTTTTGTAAAGTCGTTTTACCGACTCCAGTTGTGCCGCTAATGATGATGGAGCGATTTTCTTTCATCACATACTTTAGAACATCAACAACATCATTATTTAAATAATGCGGATTACTTGCGAGAAAATTATGATTAATGCGCAAGGCAAAACTTAAACTTTCTTCAAATTCAAATCTACTACATGCATAATGCATCGCACTAAGGCGATACTTTCCAATTGATATATCAAGAAATGTATCAGCGTAAGAAAATCTCTCATTAGCAAAATTAGCGACATTACGTAAAAAGCTTGCGACAGTCTTATGATTAATTTCGCCATATAACTTGCGACCACTCTCATTTGAAAAGTAAAATAATTTGTGACCGTTATAACTAATATCTGTTATGTTTTTATCACTAAGGAGCGGGGCTAAAAAACTCTCTTCAATTACTTTAATTACTTTTTCCATTGTTAACTCACATAATAGGCAAATGTTTTATCAAAAGTCACACCAAAGCCTAGTGGACACACGAGGTTAATTGTAAAATATCGACTTCTTTCACTTTCTTCACTAACGACTCCATTTGTGTAAAATGTAATCGTATATTCGTAATTTTCTCTTTTCATATTAAGGTTAAAATGATTAGCGACTACAACTCTTACAAGCGGTTTTTCAAAGTAGAGTTCATAAGTAACTAAATCCATTGTTGTCACATGATAAATATGATCATGAGTTACAGAACTAAGTACTTCATTAACATGGTGATAGCGAATATTTATCGCTAGCAGTGTGCTATAAGTAAATAAAAATAAAAAAGCAAAATTACTCCATGCCATACTAGTACCTATTAATTATTACTTCATGTTCACCGCTTGTGCCAAAGTAAGGGTGATCTATTTGAATGGTAAATTCGTATTTTAGATTAAATTTACTATAACTAAAATCTTTGATCTCTAATGTAAACTTCGTGTTTTGTAACTCATCAAAATGATACTTAGGAAAGAAATATGTATCGGTATTTAGATATTCGGCACTATATTTACTACGCGCAATTTGTAGTGTATCTGCTCTCACAAACAATGGTGTTTTCACACTCGTTACTAAACGATTATAAGCACGTGTTAAGTTTAAATACTGCATTGCTCTTCCGCCAACATTAGCAAGATAAGGAAAGAGAGCTGGGTTGCTACAATATAAAGCCGCACTGCTATAAAAATTTTCGTTATCATAAAGCACCCCAATTGATAAAAAAAGTCCACTAAAATCAAAATATAAGTCATGATTAAAATGTTTAATAGGCGTTAAATTAGCGGAGCTAAAACTCATCTTCCGAAATATATCACTGCGATTAGTACTATCATATAAATAACATACTTCAGCTTCTAATAATTGCCGTGCCGCACTACCATTATTTAAATTAACATTGACACCTTTTTGATAGCCATAAAAATATGAATAATGACGACGCTCTGCTTCACTTGATGTTTTGTAATATAAAATAATACGATTTTGACCAACCGTAAACTTTCCTGCTGTAGCACGATATGTGATTAGCACCCGAACATTACGCAGTGCCCTTGTCGATGTTGATGGTTGAGTATAAACAATCTCATTAGCGCTATTGTATACGGTATAGCGGTATGTTAATGTTGTCGTGTAAGAAGCAATAAAAGGAATCGCCACTTCATAACTCTGTGTAATATCTCCAGGATTATTACGGTAACTACCAAGCGCTGAAGTTTGAAAATTACTTTCAGGTACAAGCGGAATAAACACGCTCATAAAAATCGTTAACCACAATGTTTTAAAGTATCTCATGGTAATAAATAAAAGAGTATTTTGAACTTTTTCACATTTACGACTGATTCTTCGTGCAATTAACAAAATTTTATTTTATTATTTATGTATGATTGTACTAATGGGAGCAAGCGCAAGCGGAAAGACGGAAGTTGCCAAAATGCTTGGCAAACTTTTTAGTATTAAAAAAGTTGTGACGCACACAACTCGTGAAATGCGTGTTAACGAAGTTAATGGTCGCGATTATCACTTTGTCACAAAAGAAGAATTTTTACGACTTAAAGCTGAAGACTACTTTGTAGAGACTGTAGAGTATAATGATAACTTCTACGGAACTTCAAAAGCTGAGATCGCCATGAATAAAGTATTAATTATTGAACCTATTGGTTTAAAATCAATAAGAGCCTTAAATAGCGAACATATCGTCGTCTTTTTCATGCAAGCTAGTAGAGCTATTCGCCGTAAACGGATGATTAATCGCGGTGATAATCCAAAAATTGCCACTGAACGTATTTTAATCGATGACGCTAAATTTAATCCAAAAAACATCGAAGGTATCGATTATACGATTGATAGTGAAAATCGAAGCATAAAAGAAATTGCGATTGAAGTATATGAAAAATATGCCTTAAAACTCGTTAATTTTAAATAAGCTTTAATGTTTCTGTTATTAAGTAAGGTAGATGAGATAAAAGTTTCTCGTCTATTTTTTTAATATGCGGAATCCCGTTAATTTCAAGGAACCCACGCGGCACTAAAATTTTCCCATTTAAATCTTTATCTGTCGTTAGCGCCACAAGGGCACCAAGGACGGCTTTTTCGGGAGGATGAAAAAACACACTCATAAATCTGTGGACAATCTTGTTAAAGAATTTCCATTTGAAGCGTGCGATATTACTAACAGCTATTCCTGGGTGATAAAGATAAATTTTTCCTTTATTATCAAACGGAATTAGCGGAGACTTAGTCATTAAGCCAAGCACAAATATTTTTTGGGCAGTTTTTGCAACAGCATATTGTTTCGGCCGCGTGATCTTTTGTCCGCTTATTGCCCGTGCAAGTATTTGCGGGCTAAACTTACGCGAATATGCTGGACTAGAAATATAAATTAACCTTGTTTCTGCACTAATTAACCCGTGATTTGCAAGTGTTTGTGTAAAAATAAAGTTTCCTAAGTAATTAATACCAAATGTAAGCGCAACACCATCTTCAGTCTTAGCATCTTTAGCAGGCGAATAAATGCCAGCATTAAGCACAAAGCCCTCAGGCTTAATATTGTGACTAATTAAACTATTAACAAAGGCTTCAATAGAATCCTTTTTACTTTGATCAAAAGGGAGTACCATTACACTCGCAGTAGGATATAATTCGCGTATCTTATTTATTGCGTCTTCACTCCGTTTAGGATTACGATTAGCCATAATAACGCGTGCCCCTTTACTTACAAGGAGTGTGCTAAGGGCAAAACCTAAACCACTATTAGCGCCAGTAACGACATAAGTTTTATTTAATAAAGACGGGATTCGTTCTAAAAACTTTTCAACGTACATTAATCTTCTTCACTTTCAACGATAACTTCAACTTTTTCAACAACAAAGCCTTCAACTTCAATGATTTTGACAGTTATTTTTTCATAAGTGAATTCGTCGCCCGCCTTAGCAAAACGATCGAGCATTTCAATACACCAACCAGCGACCGTATCATAATCATTATCTTCATCTTCGCTTAATTCAAATAATTCAAAGAAGTCTTCAATATTTAAGCCACCATCAATAATGTAATGATTATCTTCAAGCTTAACAATCGGCTCATCAACTTCATCAGCCTCATCCCAAATTTCACCAATAATTTCTTCAAGGATGTCTTCCATTGTAATAATACCCTCGGTGCCACCATACTCATCAATGACAATGGCAATATGGTTTTTCGTTTGCTTGAATTCGGTTAAAATTTGACTAACATTTTTCGTATGATGGACGAAAAGTGGCGGTTTAATTAAGCTTTTCACATTAATTTTCTTATCGGAAAGTGAAAGTTTAAGTAAGTCTTTTGTCCGTAAAATACCAATAATATTATCGATTGTATCTTCGTAAACGGGTATACGACTATATTTAAAAATATCTTCTTCTTTCATTAACTCTTTAATGTCATCTTCAATATCATAACTAAAGACATCAACACGCGGCGTCATAATTTCGTAAGCCTCTGTTTCCGTAAATTCAAGCGCACTGCGCACTAAGTCACTTGTCTCTTCGTCAATTAAGCCTTGCTCTTCAATTTCATCGACAATAATTTGTAATTCGTCTTCCGTATAAATTTCATCGCCATTTACTTCTTCATTACCATTCTTTTTCTTCCGGCGTGCACTAATTAGTCTAAACGTAAATAAAAGCGGCGTAAATAAATAATAAAAGAACATAAAGATATTCGCGTAAGCATACGACATTTGATAATTTAATTTAACAGCGATTGTTTTTGGCACAATTTCACCAATCGTTAAAAGGACAATAAATAAAACAACAGAGAAAATAGCTACATATTGTCCAGTAGCGCCATGCGCATTATCATAGGCTAGCGCCATCCCTGTCACAAGGGCGGTAACTGCAATATTTACAAAATTGTTACCAAGTAATATTGTTTGGACAGTATTCTCATAATTCGTAATTATTCTCAGCAGTGTTTTGCTACGCTTTTTACCGTCTTCCACATCACGTTCCACACGAAGCCGATTAATCGTGGAAAAAGCACTCTCTGAACTCGAGAAAAAGAAACTAAGCGCAAATAAAAGAATAACAATTGCAAATCTAATTACATTACCCATTAACGCTTGCTCCTTTAACAGTACCACTTGTTTCCGCAATTTGGCCGACTAATTCTTCAAGGACGTCTTCCATTGTAACCATACCAATTAGTTTCTTTTTATCATCGACGACAAAAGCAATATGCGTGTTGTTCTTCTTAAAGCCTTCAACCATTTTAGTAAGCGTGATCTTATAATTAACATAATATGGGCGTGCCATAATTGTGCGTGGGTTAATATTTGGTTTCTTTTGATAATGTTTAATATATTCCCGCACTAAAATAACGCCAACAATTTTATCAAGTGAACCGTCATACAGCGGAATTCTTGAAAAATGTGTTGATAGCACGAAATCTTTAAATGAATCTTTATTAAATTTACTAATGTCATAGGCAACAATCGCGTTTTTCGGTGTGATAACATCTTTTACCACTGTTTCACTAAATTCAAGGGAGGAGATAATAATATCACTAGCGTCTTCATTAATAATCCCGTGCTCTTCAATTGTTTCAATGACTTGCTCAAAATCATCAGCGGTGAAAATATTATCTTCTGTGGCTTTGAAAAGTTTTTTAACAACCCAGACAATACCACGGAAAAAAAGCGCGACAGGATAGCTAATAATAATAAATGGCACTAAAAGATAAGTGCTAATTAATGCGTATTGTTCACTATAGCGACGTCCTAATACTTTTGGAATCATTTCCGCAAATAAAAACATCAGCGGCACACTAATTAAAGTTGCAAGTAATTCACCAGTGTCATTGCCGTACTGATTAACAAGGACAACAGTTAAAAGCGCAGTAAAAAGTAAGTTCGCTAAATTATTAAACACAACGACAGCAATAATTGAATTTTCTAGTCTATTTATAACCCAAGCAGCAAGTTTAGCGCTCACGCTACCTTCTTCTGCTTTGGCTCTTATTTTAAAGCGGTTCGCAGTCATAAACGCCGTTTCAGATGAACTAAAGTACATCGAAGCGACAAAATATAATATTAAGAGAACCCACGTCTGAGGGTCATCAATCATTTAGAAACCACACTCCTTCTTTATAAATGTGCATATTCATATGCAACGATAGTATGTTATCACAGCGCCGAAATTTGTGCAACGCTAAAGTTAACTAAGCAAGGTTGGGTCTTGATCACTATTACTATAACCTTCATCTTCAATAATAACCCGTCCAACTTTCGTCCCGCCCTTATAAAAGCGCATCTTCCATGTTGTTTTTTCCACAACTTTATCGAAGATATATAGCAACTGTGGTAATAACACAAGCACAAGGATACCACTAAGTGCTGCACCACGGCCTATTAGTTCACCAAGCGAGGACACGCCTTCAATACTTGAGAGGAATTTTAGACTATAACCAGCAGAGGTCAAAATTAAGCACGATGTTAAAATACTATGACCCCCGCTATCAAGGGCATACTTAATTGCATCACGTCTAATCATCGTTTTTCGTCCCTCAGTGTAAAATCCAGTAAAAAGTATAGCGTAATCAATCGTCGCCCCGAGTTGTACCGAACTTACAATCATATAACCAATAAAAATCATCGGTTGACTCGTTAAATACGGAATTGCCATATTAATCCAAATCGAAATTTGAATAACAAGCACTAAATTAAATGGCAATGAGATACTGCGAAAACTAACAAGTAATATGATAAATACAAAGCCAATTGAAATTAAGTCTACAATCACATAGTCAGTCTCGACAACATTACGAATTTCTTTAACTGATGGCGAGACACCAATAATATGTGCATCACGGGCAAAAGGTTGACGGGCGACAACAGTTTCAACAATATCAACAGCAATTTCCGCCCGCGGTGACTCACTTTCAGTGTTAACAGTAATAATAATGCGTGAATAATGTTCACTTAAAAACTGTGCCTTATATTCTTCGGTAATAAGATTATCCATAATATCGGCAAAAATATCATCAAGGAAATTTTTAATCGTTTGATCTAAATCATCGTAGTTAGGAATATAAGTCTCAATATCACTTAAGTTTGAAAGACTCGTAATTTGTACAACAAAATCTTGATTAGCGCGCTCAAACTCGCGATAAAGCTGTTTAATCATCGCTTTTTCTTGGGCAATATAAGCATCTGCTTCATCGCGTGGTACAAGAATAACCATTAAGTTTTCTTTACCAAACTTCGCTTCAATCCGATTTTTCTCAATTGCCGCTGGTGTGCCTTCGCTCACACTCATCGCTGCTTCACCATACACAAAACTATTATTAGTTTTTGCTAAGTAAGAAGGCACAATTACGAGTAAAAGTATCGCAGGCACAACATAGCGTAATTTTACAATCCATTTAGTGAGTCCACCAAGAAGTGGGAAAAAGCGTTTATGTTTTGTTTTTTCCACAATTTTATCAGTGAGCAAGATTAAACCAGGCATAAAGGTAAAGGTTGAGATAATACTAAGCAAAATCCCTTTAATCATCACCGCCGCGAGGTCAATCCCGATTGTGTAACGCATAAACATCAGTGCTAAAAATCCGGCTGCAGTTGTTAACATGCTCGAGTTAATTGACACAAATGACTTGCGCATTGCCATCACCATTGCATCTTTTTTATCAAGTCCCTCTGCCCTTTCTTTTTGATAAGCATGCAAGAGGAATATGGAATAATCCATCGAGATTGCTAATTGCAAGAGTGAGGCTGTCGAATTCGTTAAAAAGGATACAGACGGGAAAAATAAGTTTGTACCCATATTTACCAAAACAGCGACCCCGACGGCAATTAAAAAGATAATAGGCTCGGCCCAACTTCTGGTAAACACTAATAAAATAAATAAGATGATTGGGACAACAATTACCGTTACCCGCAATACTTCCGATTCAGTTAACTTCTGCGTGTAATAAGCATTAACTGCTGTTCCGCGCATTGCATAAGGTCGCTTGATACCCTCAAGATAGGAGCGGATTTGTTCAATGGCCTTGCCGACAGCGCGACTATGATCTTCTTCCGTAAACACAATTTGCAGCAAAGCACTTTTATCTTTATAAAAAGCGTTAAGCCCCGGAATATTTGCGAAGTCAAAGACACCGGACATCCCATTTTCTTCAGCAATGCGTTGAATATCATTAATCGTATCGCGTTCGACGAAACTATCAATCCACACAACTTCCATCACCGTTGGAATTCTTTTAATTTCATCTTTATACACGAACACTTCTTGTAATGTTTCAACTTTTTCAATCATTACACTAGCTTGACCAGTAATGCCAAACTCTTCTTCCATCACACGTAAAGATTCTTTAACACGCGTATCTTCTGGCAAATATTTTGTCGTGTCGTAATTTATTTTGACATGGGGAATCATAAAAATACTAGCGATTGTTAACGCTATCCAGAAACCGAAAAAGATTACTTTGAAGCGGACGATGAAATTAAATATTTTTTTCATAATGCATTAATCCTATCTTTGACATCTTTAAATAAGAACACATAAAGTAATTTTAAATTAGATACAATATTCTCTGGAGCAGATTTTCGCAAAACAAAAACAGTGCCAGTCGCGATAAAGTGATAAAGTAGGTCAAACATTGGCATTGTAATCTGCGGCAAGTGTGCTTTTACCGTGCGGTAAATAAGACCACGAAAGTTTTGAATAACTGGATCATCTTCTTGCGCTAAATAGTATTCAAGAAAAATAACCGACTCCTTGTGATACTTAGAACATATCGCGGTGAACCGCGTCATAATCGTCGTTAAACAAAGTTCATTGAAATGCGCTTCCGGATTATCGTGCGTTGCTTCAAGTAACTCAACAAGCTTTTCATGTACTGGTTGTACAAGCGTAGTAAATAAGTCATGTTTGCTTTTGTAGTAGCGATAAGTGTTCCCAACACTCATCCCCACTGCCGCTGCTAAATCACGCATTAAAGTTGCTTGATACCCGTTCTTGTAAAAGAGGTCAAGCGCCTCTTTTTGGATTAATGAATTAAGTTCTGGTTTTAAAAGTTGCATAATGTAAACACCTGTTCACTAATATTGTATAGCAATGCTAAAATCGTTGCAAGAAAAAAATAAAAAGCCCATCAAATATGGGCTTTATAATGTAAATAATTAATATTTTATAAGAAATAAATAACAGTAACATCGAGTAGTCTTGCATTAGCCGTAACGACAAGTGAAAGACTAGTAGTGTTATCAGCGTCAAAGTGATATAAAACAGCGTTAGCCGTTTTAAATTGTTGAGCACCTTCGACAACTGGGAAAGCGTCAATTGACTTAACATCTACACCATCTTCTGTATAATTAACACCATGGAAAATAACTTGTTTCATTGTTCCTTGTTCCATATTTAAAGTTAAGACTTGATCTTTATAAATACGAAGTTGTGGGGTTAAGTAGCCGACACCACTATTATTCGGAATATTTCCAACATTTGTACTTGATTCACCAACCTCAACTTTAAACTTGTAAAGATCGCTAAATGCCCATTCAACAATTTCTTTTGATCTTGTTGTTACTTTAAAATCATTAGAGAAAGTGATTTCAGAGCGATGCGCACTACGGTCAACTTTTGGTGCGCCAGGGAATTCTTCTTTTTCTTGAACAGTAAAGCGGAAATAAGTAGCGCTCGGAACAGCTTCATTTTCTTCTACAAAACTAACACCAATCCGTACTTTACCGCTGAAAGCTTCAATACCAAATTCGTGTTCTTCATCAACGATAACTGTGTAATCGGTTTTACCATCATAGAGCGCAACATAATTAGTAAAAGTTGTGGCATCAGCAGTGACGCGCACTACTTCAAATGATTTAAAAACATCAATCCCAAGTTCATCTTCATAACTGCGAACATAAAGATCAGTATTTTGACCAAATCCTGTTGGTGTTAAAACATTCGTGAATACCCACGCTGCATCTATCCCTTCACGAGTGTAGTGCATTCTTATTGATTCAACTGGCCAGCCCTTAAGCGGTGAATAACCAGCAGCGCTAAATCTTTCAGCTTCTGTAATTTCGCTTGTTTCACTACCAGAAGTTTGACTGCTCGATGTATTAGGATCATCACATCCTGTTAAGAGTAAGCCAATTACTCCAATTGCTAACATAAATTTCTTGAGTTTCATACATAACCTCCGCTATCAAGTTATATTATCATACTTCATTTAATATTTTAAATGATAGAGTAAGAAAGCGGATACATTATTACACTTTATATTAAAAAAGCCTATGCAAGCATAGGCTAATTTATGTTTATTTACTAATTAATTTTATTTAACTAGTTCTTTAACGTGGTCAACTTCTTTCATGTCATGCTTACGGGCAATGCCGTGTTTAAGCATTACATCATCAATTAATTCTTGAGCACGTTTAACTGATAAGTCACTGCGGACATATAAGAAGACTGGTACATCTTCATATTGCTTAATACCTTCAGCGGATTTAAGCGGAATCTTACTATCTTTATAGTCTTCTAAATTAAGTGGTAAGTAAAGTTTAAGTCCACTGTTTCCAGAGTTTGTCAAGCGTGCATATAGGACACGACCTAAGCGGAATGAATCCGCGACATTAGAAACACGTGAATTTAAGCCATAACTTAATAAATAGTTTTTAAGTAAGTTATAGTTAGCTTTTGCGGAATCTTCAACCATTTGCATCCGATCTGGGAAGGAAACACGTTCAATTTTCGGTTTTGCTTCAGCTTTTGGCTTAGCAACGACGACCGGTTTTGGCTCTGGTTTCGGTTCTGGCTTTGGTTCAGGTTTCGGCTCTGGTTTTGGTTCAGGTTTAACTTCCACAACCTTTTCAACTTCGCGCACCACAACTTCTTTTTCTGGAACTGGACGCTTGTCGATTTCTTCATTCGCTAATTTACGAATTAAAGCTTCGAGTTTCGGATCTTCTAAATCAAGCTCAACAATAAGTTCTTCTTCCTCTTCGACTTTTTCTTCAGCTTCTTCGACTACTTCAGTTTCTTCAACTTTTTCTTCGACAACTGGTTCTTCTTCTTTTTCTTCAACAACGCGTTCTTCAACTTGTTCATCAATTACAACATATTCATCGTCTAAGTCTTCTTCTAATAATGAAGCAACTTTCTTCGTCCCAGCAGTTTTAAGACCGACAACTACTAAGTGGAGTGAAAGACTAACCATTAAGACGCCAACGACAAAGAAGTAAGCAGTTGCAACTTGCGCTGTTGGTTGACGGAATGCAAGGTCAACATCGGTGTGACTTCCAACTAATAATACTCCTAAAAAGATAGCAATAAGGAATAGGAGTGGCGATAATAAGTTCCAACCACGACGACGATAGTAAAGTAATTTAATCGCCCAAACAAGTGCTAAAACAAGAGCAACACCAAGGACGACTACTGTAGCGACAAAGCCCGCTAAAGACATAAGGTCACCAAAGTTTGGAACAAATAATGATAATAGTACTTCTTTAAATTTCACTAACATTCCTAAAACACCAATCGGGGCACCATCAACCAAGTATACTGTCGAAACAATATGCGCTAATCCGAAAAAGGTTAACATTAAGATTGCAAGAATAAGAGTAAGTACTGCACTAGTGCGTTTTTTCTGCATAATAAAATTGTCCTTTCATTAATTTTAATTACTTTCATAATAATAAAAACACACGCAAATTGCAATAGAAAGTATGCAAAAATGATATATTTTGTTGAAAAATCAGCTATTTTAGCTTATTTTGCATTGCTGTAAGACGTTTTTCAACTTCCTTTGGACCTAAGATTGAAAGCACCTCATACAAATTTAGGCTCTTTTTGCTTAGTACTATTGCTAGACGTAACACTTCTGCACAATCAGCAACATTACCATTATATAATTCTGGATTTGTGCGATATGCTTTGTTATTAATAGCAAAGCCATGCTTTTCTGCTACTTTTTTAAGCGAATCAAACCACACACTATTACCCTCACCATATGTAAGTTCAGTTTTAAATGACTCAAGTAAACCAATTAGTGTGTCTTTCGATAACGACTCTTTAAATTCACCAATATCAAAATCTTCATGCATAGCGGCGAATTCATCACTAAAGAAAAACTTAATGGAAGGATAAACCATTGAATAATTGTGATAATCTTTTCGCGGTTTTTCGCCTTCGCGTTCAATATTCAAAATCTGCACAAATAAATCATAATTGTCTTTAATGCGTTTCACTAATTTTTCATTTTTATTATATAGAGCGTATGCGAGATATTCATCCACTACTTCTTTTGCAGTTAATGAAGCAATATATTCACGGGCAAAGAAATTTACTTTTTCAATGTCGAAGAGCGCACCAACAACACTCATCTTACTAATGCTAAAGGGGAATTCACTAAGTGGTTTTTCACGATTTTCTGCCCACCACTCTTCAAAGTTTGAATTAGCGATGCTCATCAAATAAGTAAGAACAGAATCAACTGGATATCCTAATTCTAAGAAATATGTAACAGCGGCTTCTGGATCACGCCTTTTACTTAATTTCCGTTTATTACCATCATCTAATTTATCGATTGTTGGTAAGTGTGCATAACGCGGTTGATTAAATTTAACTGCTGCAAACATTTCTAAATGTAATGGGACACTACTAATCCATTCTTCACCACGTGAGACGAGTGTTGTACGCATAAAGTGATCATCACAAACATGGGCAAAGTGATATGTCGGTAATCCGTCACTTTTTAAGATAACAATATGTTGGTCATTTTCAGCAATTTCAATCGTACCTTTTACTTCATCATCAAATGTCACACGATTTTCATGATTTCCTTTGCTTCTAAAACGAATAACATAAGGAACGCCTGCTTCAATTTTAGCGATCGCTTCATCTGCACTTAATTTACTACATGTTGCGTAATGTCCGTAATAACCAGAGACTACTTTACTAGCTTCTTGTGTTGCACGTAAAAGCGCTAAATCATCAGTAGTGCAAAAACAAGGGTAAGCTAAATCGTCCTTAATCATTTGTTTAATTACTGTTTTATAAATAAGAGCACGTTCACTTTGTTTATATGGGCCGTAGTCTCCTAATTCACTATCACCTAAGTAGCCTTCATCAGGGTATACTTTAAATATTTTCATTTCATTAAGTAAATTTTCACCAGCGCCTGCAATTTCACGTTTTGTATCAGTGTCTTCAAGTCTTACAAAGAACACCCCACCACTGCGGTGCGCAACAGTGCGAGAAACTAAAGCCGCAAATAAACTACCAGTGTGTAAAAATCCTGTAGGTGAGGGGGCAAATCGTGTAACTTCGGCACCATCTTTTAAACTACGATGCGGATATCTTTCTTCTAAATCGGCAATTGTTGTAGTAATTTCTGGAAATATAATATTCGCTAATTTTTCTCTGCTCATAATTAACCTCTTTTAACACATATAAATATACCATACTATGTATATTTTTCATCAATTTTACTAATTTATAAGGACATTAATTGAATAAATTTCATAAGAGTGATAATATAATCAAGAACGCAGGTGTAGTTCAATGGTAGAACACTACCTTGCCAAGGTAGATACGCGGGTTCGATTCCCGTCACCTGCTCCATCTAACTNNAACTAGAATAGGTCTGATACACTAATCAGGCCTTTTTTGTACTTAAATTTAGCCAAAACATCGGAAAAATGCTAATTATTAGTCGATTTTCAAGCTTTTTAGCACAGTCGGGTCAATAAGGAGTTGAAACTAACAAGCAACTTGCAGCAAAAACATCAGGTTTTACACGATTTGAGTGAGGGGTGCTAAAAAATCTACACGATTTGATAAGTCACCATTTAGTGATTTTGATGTCGTTGGACTTTTCAATGATAAAATAGACGTTTTGATTAAAGTCATAAATAATTTACACGAGAGTATTTTAGTGGCATAAGATCATATCTTGGTCACGAGTTGCGATTTTTAAATGATAGTATTGGCAGTAAAATCAATCGATTCAAGCGACCCAACTCTTAATTGATTTGAGTCGTTTTTTCTATGAGTGACAATAATGATTATCAATTGGTGAAGTTAAGAAAAGGAAGCTCCAAATATTGCTGCCGCTTTATGCAGCAGAAAGGCAAAAATTCCTATTTATAAAAAAGAGCATTATAAAATAATGAATAGCCAAATGAAATCATCATTTTTTAACATTCAACACTTGATAATTTTTTTCATTTGAGTATAATAAAAATTGGATTGGCACAAAACATCAACGAGTGCCAGAAAAGGAGGGATTATTGTGATTAGACCATTAGAAGACTATGTCGTTCTTTCAGTGAAAAAAGAAGAGAAAACCACAGCGAGTGGTATCATTCTTGCCACTGAAGACAAAGACAGACCATCGATTGGTAAAGTAATTTCAGTAGGTCCTAAAGTTGAGGATATCAAGGTAGAGGACGAAGTTATTTATCAATCTTATGCTGGTACTAAAGTCAAGATTGAACAAACAGAATATCTACTTGTTCAATCAAAAAACATTCTTGCTATTTTAGAAAAATAAACTATCTTAAAGGAGGGTACTTACAATGAGTAAAGAAATTCGCTATGGTAAAGATGCAAAATCATCTTTACTAAAAGGGGTCGACTTACTTGCTGATGCAGTGAAGATCACCCTAGGACCAAAAGGTAGAAACGTTGTACTAGATAAAGGATATGGTTCACCTTTAATTACAAACGATGGTGTTTCCATCGCTAAAGAAATTGAGCTTAAAGATCCTTATGAAGACATGGGAGCTAAACTACTTTATGAAGTAGCATCTAAAACTAACGATGTTGCAGGTGATGGAACAACCACTGCAACACTTCTTGCACAATCAATAATTCATAAAGGATTTAAAGCAGTTGATAATGGAGCAAATCCTGTTCTTGTCAGGGAAGGTATCGAACGTGCAGGAAAAGAAGTAGCTAAGAAGCTCTTAGAAAAATCGAGACCTGTAGAAACAAGAGAAGATATTGAAAATGTTGCTAGCATTAGTGCATCATCAAGAGAAATTGGAAAAATCATTGCAGAAGCAATGGATAAAGTCTCAAAAAATGGTGTTATTTCTGTTGATGAATCTAAAGGATTTGAAACAGAACTCGAAGTGGTTGAAGGTATGCAATATGATAAAGGTTATATCTCACCATACTTCGTAAACGATCGTGAAACCATGACAGTTGAGCTTGAAAATCCATATGTTTTAGTGACAGATCAAAAAGTGTCAACAATTCAAGATATACTTCCCATCTTAGAACAAGTTGTTAAAGCTAATAAACCATTATTAATTATTGCTGATGATATTGAAAATGAAGTTACATCGACATTAATATTAAACAAACTTAGAGGAACATTTAATGTTGTTGCTACAAAAGCTCCAGGTTTTGGTGACAATCAAAAAGATATGTTAAATGATATTGCCATATTAACCGGAGCAACCTTCTATGCTAAAGATTTACAAATGAAACTACAAGATTTAAAACTTGAAGATCTCGGTTTAGTTCATAAAGCAATTGTTAAGAAAGACACAACGACTTTAATTGGTGGTCAAGGAGATAAGGCATCGCTTGATGAACGCATCAACGAAATCCAAGCACAAATCAACGTTTCATCTGCAGAGTATGACAAAAAACGACTTCAAGAGCGTTTAGCTAAGCTTGCTGGTGGAGTTGCGATTATTAAAGTCGGTGCAGCTACAGAATCGGAGCTTAAAGAAAAGAAATTACGTATTGAAGACGCACTAAATGCTACTAAAGCCGCTATTTTAGAAGGTATTGTCACGGGTGGAGGTTCAATTCTAGTCAATATTCAAACAGAACTTAAACAAACATTGAAAGACAGTAATATTGATGTTTATAAAGGAATATTAGCAGTTCTAGATTCACTATCTCAACCACTATATCAAATCGCTGAAAATGCTGGTTATGATGGACAAGATATCTTAGAAGAACAACGTAAACAACATAAAGATTATGGATTTGATGCAAAAGAAGGTAAATGGGTTAACATGATGAAAGAAGGTATCATTGACCCCACTAAAGTAACACGAAATGCAATATTAAATGCATCTAGTATTGGAGCACTCATGATTACATCAGAAGCAGCTGTTGTTGAGATTAAAGAAAAAGAAACTCCAATGCCAAATCCAGCGATGTATTAGAATAAATTGTAATTAAATGAATGATTTAGGGTATCGATGTGTAGATACCCTATATTTTTAATCATTTCTCACATTGGTAGTGTCAAGAATTTTGTGTTAATGAAATAAATTAAAGTATTGGAGCTCTCTTTAGTTGTTTCATGCACTCCCGAGTGTCAGACTGTATAGTATATTTTTAGCAGTTGAATCATTGTTAAGCCATAAAATAGAGGGTGAGTAAATTTATGCAAGCGTGCATAAAACCTTATCAAAGGTACCTAATTATATAAAAATAGGTCTTGTAACCCATACAAAATTGAACAGGTTTTGATGCAACAACTCTAAATACACTTTGGATTGATAAA
>DBRT01000042.1:2559-29906 GCA_002306335.1 Caryophanales bacterium UBA1361 | reverse complement strand
TCTACATTTAGTTGACTAGTGCAAAAGGATTAAATTATGAAAAATAAGAAGTTTAAATGTGCTATAAAGACAACATTATTCATTTTATTGTTAATAAATACTATATTTGGAATATCTCGCAATAAAGTAGGAACAAGTGCCTCTACGGTACACGCACAAACCCTTGCACAAACTATTATTACAGATGAACCAATGATAACTATTCTTACTCATGGTTTAGGAGGTGGCGCTAAAGATTGGAGTAATAATATGCGACCCGATGGCTACGATTGGGTTGTGCCAAACCCTAATCATTTTTATTATGATCCTTCATCTTTGATTGTAAAAATACAAAACAGTTTAAACACTGATGCTAACTTATATCGAGTTCATATCGATTCAAATTATGTTGTCACATGTTTTAATAATTACGAATACGAAAATGGTTTTCTTATTAGTTCGATTACAAACTTTAATAGTCATAGTATATTCGTTGTTGATTTTGAACAAACACATGATAGACGTTTAGATACACTTTCGCACCAATTACACCTCATAATTGACAGTATCTCATTAGCATATTTTAACTTTGCATCAGTTCTACCCAGTATAAATTTAATTGGG
Source organism: Caryophanales bacterium UBA1361 (assembly GCA_002306335.1). Lineage (GTDB taxonomy): Bacteria > Bacillota_I > Bacilli_A > RFN20 > CAG-826 > UBA1361. The sequence continues at coordinate 29,303 of DBRT01000042.1, read as the reverse complement.
CATTCTTTAGGGGGGCTTCTAAACATGGTATATACAATCCAGCATCCGAAAAATGTAAAGTATTTGGTTAGTCTAGGAACACCATACAATGGTTCGTGGTATGATAACTTTTTCGTTGAATCGTTGGGTATAAATACTTTCAATGAATTACCTGGAAAATGCATAACTGGAGAATGCGGTCATCATTTTTATTATTGCAATCTCGATGTCCGTAAAACATACTGGAATGAAATGTACACTAATAATCCACATTTAAGTTTTCATGCCATAAGTGCATCGACTCATAGTGATTTTTTAGCTCATATCATCGAAGATAATCAATATTTAGAAACACATACAAACTTGTCAAACTTTGCTATTGGAGCCTTGCGATTATTCTATTTAGACAATGGTTACATAACTTTACCAGGTGATGGTTGTGTAGATACAGATTCACAAAAAGCGAACGGGTTTAATGGTGTAATCAATTTTCATAAAGAATACACACCTGAAAATGCAAATTGTAGTCGAAGAAGTCAAAATGAACTACCACTACCCCATAACTTAGAAACCTATGATAGCGATATTCATGACTATATATTGCAAAACATCTCCTTCGGTGAACCATATATTATTGATAAAATTACTAACAAAATTGTAAAATATAATGTAACATATACAGGCCAATTAACAATTCCACATTATATAGACGACACATTTATGAATAAAATAGGTTTCGGTGCTTTTTCAGGAAAAAGTACGATAACATCATTTGAAATTCCTTCTATTTTTTCAACAATTCATGCTAAAGCTTTTTTTAATACTAACGGAGCCCCTATTTTTCTAAAAAATCGAACAAGTGCTCCCTCTACATTTCATTACTATTGGAACTATTCCAAGAATCCTGTCTACTTGAATAACATTTTATGTAGTCATTTAAACCTTGTCTATGCAGAGATAACAACAAGCAAACACACTAAAATTTGTAGTGTTTGCCGAACACTCGACAACACTAGTTATCATACCTATGATGAAGATGTTGCATGGTTAAATTACACAGAACACTATGCAGCTTGTGAATGTGGACAAGACGGAACGTTTGGTCATGTAATTGATGGTAATAACTATCTATTACCTGGACGACATTATCAATGTTTAGTATGTGGTGGTCCTGCTAATTTGGGTTTCGTTTTCGGGGCGAAAAATAATGATAACATCACGGTTTGTACAGAAAATGGTAGTTATTGTCTGCCTAATGGTATTCTTGTTCTTGTTGGTGATGATGTAGAAGCTTTCCAAAATGGAACGCTTGGATTTATTGAAGATTATTATAGACATTCAAAAAAGGAGTTTCATTAGATGAAAAGAAGGGGATTCTTAATATCATTAATTACATTTATGATGATTTCATTAACATCATGTTTTAAACTTGCGGTTCAACACAAGATTCATAAATTTGGCTACTATGAATATATAATTACAGGAGTCAATAAGCGTTTACCAAGAGGAGGACCTGCGGTAGTTAGAATTATCGGGTTAACACAAAGTGGTTTGCAACAAAGTGTGCTAGATATACCGCGTACTATAAATGATTTACCAGTGGTAGCACTTGGCTATGGTCCAATGAAATCAGGGGGTTTTCCTAGCCCACCTTATACATTCAGTAGCAAAAATCTGCGAAAATTGTATATTCACGATAATCTTGTAAATATCGAACGAGGTGCGTTTTCGACTCCAGAAAATCAAAATGAATTTGTACCATTTAATATTATGATATGTGCTTATCGTTTTGAACAAATCGGTGAATTTAACTTAAATCAACTCAATAAAAGATTCATATATCGATACATTTTTGAAAACCGTGATATTGATTCAAACATAAAATGGGGGAATAGTGCGATTCCGGCGAATGTTGAATTTCTCAATAATTATTCTGATGAAGTAAATGGTGGTTATTATCGCCTTGATAATATTGAAGATGGTGAACTCATTCCAATCCCACCTGATCCTTTTCGAGAAGGTTATATATTTGATGGTTGGTATTCGGAAAGTGAATGTACCAATAAATTTGATTTTGACATAGCGCCCACAATTGCCGAAAACACTGAACTTAAAATATACGCTAAATGGATTAGTGCTTAACCATATATATAATGTTTTATTATTTGTTATAATAAACCTGAAATCGAAAGGATTAATGTATGAAACATAAGAAATTTAAACGCATCTTTGTTGTCGTCATGGATAGTGTCGGTGTTGGTGCTATGCCTGATGCACATTTATATGGTGACGCTGGTAGTCATACCTTAAAACATACAGCGGAAAGTAAAAAGAATGGATTACATGTTCCTAATTTAGAAAAATATGGCTTAGGTAATCTTGATGATATTAAAGGTGTTAAAAAGGTTAAAAACCACCCTAATTCATATGTCATGAAAATGTTAGAAGCTAGCACTGGTAAAGATACAATGACTGGCCACTGGGAATTTATGGGGATTCATACGGAAAAACCGTTTAAAACATTTACCGATACAGGTTTCCCGCAAGCACTAATTGATGAATTAAGTGCGAAAACAGGTTATAAGATCATTGGTAATTATTCAGCAAGTGGTACGGAGATTATTAAAGAACTCGGTGCAGAACAAATGCGTGATAATAGCTTAATTGTTTATACATCCGCGGATAGTGTTTTACAAATAGCAGCGCATGAAGAAGTAACAGGACTCGACGAATTATATCGCTGTTGTGAAATTGCCCGTGAAATTTGTTTACGGCCTGAATACCTTCTTGGTAGAATTATTGCTCGTCCTTACATAGGCAGTGACCCAAGCAACTTTAAACGGACCGCTAATCGGCATGATTATGCACTTTCTCCACCGGAAAAAACGGCACTTAATATTCTTGATGATAACGGCATAACCGTCAGTGCAATCGGTAAAATTAATGATATTTATAACGGTTTTGGCATTACACAAGCACAAAAGACTGTAAGTAATGAAGACGGAATGGATAAAACGATTGCCCAAGCGAAGGCTAATGAATTTAACGGTTTAATTTTCACTAATCTCGTTGAATTTGATAGTGAATACGGTCATAGACGCAATCCAGTAGGCTATGCAGATGCCATTGAACGCTTTGATAAACGTCTCGGTGAATTAATGGAAGTCGTTACTGAAGACGATTTAGTGCTTTTAACTGCTGACCACGGTAACGATCCAACATGGCACGGCACTGACCATACCCGTGAAATGGTACCGCTTATTGCTATTAGCAAAGCATTTACTAAAGGGCGTGTGCTTGAACACCGTAAAAGCTTTGCCGACATTGGTGCGACAATCCTCGTTAATTACAATTTAAAACCGACACCAACCTTAATTGGTGAAGTAATCGACGAATTACTAACCGAATAACGCATATTATCCTCACTTTTGTTATAAAACGATAAATTCTATTGTATTTATAATCATAATATCGAAAGTGAGGATTTTTTATGTACGAAAATGAACGTTTCCTGCGCATTAGCGACACCGCAAGTGGTTTTACCGACCACAGACTCAAAAAGCAATATTTCGCGCTCTTTGATTGGTATAAACGCAATTTAGAGTATGAAATGTTTCTCGCAAGTAATAAACTCCGCTATAAGATTAATCAAGGGGAGGTTTATGAGATTGATTTTGGCCGTAATGTTGGAAGCGAACTTAACGAAAGACATTACGCTGTCGTATTACATCATAGTGATGTTGAGGCACAAAATATTGTCGTCGTTCCTTTAACAACTAAGATTCATTTTAGTTATGGGGAAGCAATTGATCTAGGATATTTACCAGAAGTAAAAACAACAGAAAAAAGCTACGCAAAGATTAGCCAAATTAGAACGGTCGATAAAGCGCGCATTTACCTTCGACCTATTATTCATACTGAAGATAATAAGCCGTGCAGACATACTTACGGCCCGGTAACGAAATTAACAGCAGACCAATTTAGATTAGTGATTGAAGGACTGAATAAATTGCTCAATAATCAATTGTAGTAATTAATTAGTAGTTATTTAGTATGTGTGAAATTGTGGATAACTCTTTGCTTTGCGCAAAGTTTAATTAAATAAATAATCAAATAATTTTTAACTTAATAATCGTATAATCACGCTATTTTACATATTTAGTTTACATAATAAACCTTATTGAAAGTGGTGTATTTTTCGATTTTATCACCAAAAATAAAAAAACAAGCTCATTGGCCTGCTCTTCATCAATTTAATATTAGTAGGTTATTTTAAATACTTTTTAAAGCATGCATTAGTTAACGCGTTATCAATATCTTTGCCCTTACTTATTAAATAATCTTTGTTTGCCTGTAAGACAATCACAAAGCCTTTATTAATATCCTTAACACATTCAGCAATATACTGACTACTATCAAAACCGCGGGAAGGTTCAATTTTATCAGCAGCGTAAATTACTTTTGCTAACTTGGACATCTTCTTATGCCCTGTTGCGTGATACTTAACAGCGTCGATTAATTTCTTATCTTTCTCTAAGTATTCTTCTTTCATTAAATAAGCACCAACGAACTGATGATGTGACCAGAGTGGCATATTAAGATACTTTGGGAAATGTTCTTCCATAATTTTTAAACTTTTTGCTGCTGGTACTTCTTTACCTATATCATGGAATAACCCTGCTTTAAATGCTTTTAAGGGATCAACATCATTAGCGATAGCAATTAAGCGACTAAGACTAGCGACTGAAAGCGAATGATAATAGCGTTCATCACTCATCCGTTTAGCGACTAGGCCACTAAAGTAAAGTTTATTGTTGCCAATATACTCTAATACAACACTTGGGACATCAATACTTTCAAAATTACGAACCTTTGTACTACTTGTGCTACTTAAGGGACCAGTAATTTCAAGCATATCAAAGCGTTCAAAGTTTTCATTTGATACTTTAGAACCTTTGCGTTTATAAACGAGAATTTTAGCTTGTTCGGCGATGAGTTCAGGATGTTTCCACTGGTCAAAAGCCATTGCTTGGTCTTCACCAAGCAGTAAATATAGTTCATCGTGCGGATAAAGCTCACGTAGCCGCATAAATGTGAGGTAAGTATAATTTAATTTACCTTCATTCCCTTCTTCAATACGCGAAAGTTCAAACCCTTCTTCATCTTTTAAAGCGGCACTGATCATGTTTGCGCGATGATTAAAGCTCGTTTGCACCTTTTTCCACACTGTTGAAGGTGAAAGTAAAAATAACACAAGGTCGGCACCAATTTCGCGTTTTGCGTGACGGGCAATTAAGAGATGACCATTGTGCAAGGGATCAAAACTACCAGGATATACAATTATTTTCATAACGGGAATTTAATTTTCGGCGCTTTAACATTTTGCCGATATAAAGTAAATGTTTTACCTTTTGTTTCAACAACAGTAGCGTTAAGGCGTGCCGCTACTTCTAGCGCTAGACTTGTTACTTCTTTATCAACGCTTTGTAAGACATGGACTTTAATTATTTCTTTAGCGACAAGTGCTTTTTCTAAAAGACTTAAGAAACTATCAGTAATTTCATTTTTACCAAGTTGATATTGCGCCTTAAGTTTATTACTTAGGCCACGTAAATAGCGCATTTCTTTCTTCGTTAACATATAATTAAATCTTACTTTCGTTATAACTTATGGCAACACCACGCGGAGCGTAAATGCGGACAACACGGCCACTACCTTTAAAACTAACAAAGCCTAAGCCGTTCCAACTAACATCATACTTTTTATTTTCATATGTTGTAAATTCAAAGGCGTCAAGATCTTGGACACCAGTGACAAGATAAGAAATCGGTCTAGTCTTTTGATGGGCAATCATATTATTAAATGTGCGATCAGCGAGTTTAATATGTGTACGCGTAAGTTTTATACCTTCCGCAAAATAGAAAGTAAAACCAGTAAAAGGTCCGTCAACATAATCAAAACGCGCAATCCCACCGATTAAAATGCTTTGTTTAGCGAGTAATTGGTAAGTTCTTGGCTTAATTTCTTTACGCGGCACAATTACCTTTACGACTTCTTTTTCGGCAAGGCCTAAGAGACTATTATTAATCGCAATCCCTGGTGTATCATAAATCGTTGTTGTTTCACTGATTGGGATTTGTTGGACCGCTAGTGTGGTATTAGGATAAATACTTGTCGTAATATAACGACTAGTTTCATTTTTAAAGTTCCGCAGTAATGTTTTAATTAAACTAGATTTCCCGCTGCTGACAGCACCAATGAAATAAACATCACCTTTTTTCCGGAAATTAGCCATTTCTTCGAGTACTTCATCAATATTATAGTTTCTTGTACTACTAGCGACGATAATCTTTTTAACATTAAGTCCTTCGCGTTCAACTTTAGTGGCGACATAGTCTTTAAGCTTAGCTTCATTTGTCGATTTTGGTAATAAGTCAAATTTATTTGCGACTAAAATTATATCTAGACCTGAAAGAGCCGTATTTATTTCTGGATTAAAACTTGATTCAAAGTTAAAGACATCAACGACATATACCACAAGGGCATTTTTGGCTTTAATATCTTTAATTAAGTTCATAAAATCGAGCGTGACAACTGGTGAATGGAGTTTATCAGCGCTATAGTGATGCGTTTTAAAACAGCGTTGACATAAGAAAACATCGTCGCGCTTAAGAACATTACTTGGTACATATCCTATTTCTTCTTCATTTTCACTTTGAAGCACGACTCCGCATCCATAACACTTTTTAATTTTCTTTAAGTTCTCTGTCATCTTCGTTCCACTCCTTTAATTTGCCCTTGGCTCGTAATTTATTGCGTAGTGGGCGATCAAGCAGGCGATTAATACGTGTCGTCCATTGATCTTCTTCCACTAATTTATCTGTCAACATTATTTTAACACCTAAGGTGTTCCCGCAAAAGACATCCGTTAATATTTGGTCTCCAACCATCAGCGTGCTACTTAACTCTGCGCCCTGCTCTTTAAGGAATTTACGGAGCTTAAACGCAAATGGTTTACGAGCTCCTGAAATATACGGGACACCAAGTAATTCACCATATCGTTTAACGCGTTTACCACTATTATTTGATGCTAAAAGTACTTTAATACCAGCTTTTTCTAAGTTGCGGACAAAATTAATAGTTGTGTCACTTGGTTCTAATTCACGATAACTCGCTAGTGTGTTATCTAAATCAACGAGTAAGGTTTTAATCCCGTGCTTAAGGTAGAAGTCAGCACTTACTTCATATATATTTTTAGCGTAATAATTCGGTGTAAATTTCTTCATAATATCTGTCACTTCTAAAGTATAAGGTTATTTTATCATGGACGATATAATTCTCGCTTAACAACAGTAAATCTTTTTATAAAAGATTAAACCTTTAAATCCTTCTTTTCTTATAAATCGTTAGCGTATGTGCTACAATTTAGTTATGAATTTAAGTAAATTAAAACCGTATCGTAATATGCTCTTCTTAGCGCTTGCCGCTGGTGTCGGTGCTTTTATGCCCGTCATTGGGATCATTGTTACAGTTGTAATGTATGTAAAGCGTGATGAAAACTCGCTTAATTTTACAAAAGAAGAGCGTTTTTTACTAAATGCCCTTTTAATTATATTAATAATATATCTCACACTTAATGTGCTCTATACTTTAAAATATCCTGAAGTTAAACCAGATACAAGTAGTGAAACTTCACTTTAATCTTCATCTAATAAATCAAAGATACTAATTTGTTCATAAGAGTCTTCAACCGGCTCTACTTTTACGGCCTCTGCTTTTACGATTGGGGCATAAGCTTTTGTTTCTTCGCTGATAGTGGGGATTTCTTCATTAAAGATACTAACAATCTTTTCTTCTTCGGCGAGTTCATTAATATTGCGTTTTGCATATTTATCAACTGGCGTTGGCGCTAGGTCAGTTAAGAGCAATGGTAAAATAACATTCGCATCAGTTAAAGCATACACTCTTAATTCTTCAATATTTCGATTATAACGGAAGGCACTGACAATTGTGTGTGGATCACTTTTAAAAGTGCGCATTACATGTTGTAATCTTCCAAGGCGAGCGGTCGCTTCAAAGTAGCTATGATCAAGTAATCGTAAGTGCCCTTCACTAGTGACAATACATGTTCTAGTTCTGACTTCTGGGTCAACACTAATGAGCGCGACGACTTTATCCGCTTTCTTTTTATTAATCGATTTAACACCACTTGCTTTAACGCTTACAACGGTAATTTCGTTTTCATTATAGAAACTAGCAGCGCCACTTTCAGTAATAACTAAAAGTTCACTATTTCCCGTTGTCAGTGTGACATCCGCTACTCTGTCACCACTTAATAGCCGCATGGCTTGGAGCGGGCGCGAATAACGAACAGCAACAAATTCATTAAGACTTGTTCTTTTAATCATGCCGTTACGGGTTGCTATTGCAAAATATAAATCTTCTCTAAATTCTTTAACATTAAACGCTTTAATAATTTTTTCATTAGCGTTAAGTTGGACGATGTAATTAATATGTTTACCTTCGTCTTTCCATCTTCCTTCTCCAATTTCATAAATCGGTATATAAAGATAATTACCTAAATTAGTAAACGCTACGAGAAAGTCTTTTGTATTTACTTCACTTGCGGCAATAAGTAAATCACTACTTTTAACACCAGGTAAGGCAAAGTCACCACTACTCCGATATGATTTTAAACTACTGCGTTTAATATAACCGTCACGCGTAAGCGCAAGCATTACTTGTTCGTCGGCGATTAAGTCACGTTTATCAATTTGCACGACTTCACCTTTTTCACGAATCTTCGTACGACGGTCGTCCCCAAATTTTTGCGCAATCCGTTTTAAATCACGAATAATAACGTTATTAAGCGCTTTTTCATTACTTAAGATATTACGCAATTCATCAATTGTTGTTTCAATGGCCGCTTTTTCTTCCATTAATACGGTAATATCAGTATTACTTAATTTATAAAGTTGGAGCATGACAATAGCTTCAGCTTGTTCTTCACTAAAGCCATAGGCCGCTTTAATATTAGTTTTCGCATTTGCTTTATCTGTACTTTTACGAATAATCGCGATTATTTCATTGACAACACTGATTGCTTTAATAAGTCCTTCAATAATATGTAAACGTTTTTCATTTGTCGCTAGATCAAATTCACTGCGACGCGTAATAACATCAACTTGGTGACTAATATATGCATCAATTAAATCTAAAATATTAAGCGTCTTTGGCCTGTTATCAGCGATTGCGACAATATTAGCGTTATAGCCAGCGCGTAACCGCGTTTTACTAAAGATGTATTCTAAAATAACATCAGTGTTCGCTTCTTTTTTTAGTTCAATAACAATCCGAATTCCGTTTCGGTCACTCTCATCCCGCACCTCCACAACACCGTCAACATTACGGTTTTGTTCAATCGCTCCGAGTTCCCGTAAAATTTGACTTTTGTTTGATTGATATGGGACTTCAGTAATGACAATTCTTTGACTAGTGCGGTCACTTTCAATAGTGGCTAGTGCTTCCATTTCCACGCGGCCCCGTCCTGTTTCATAAATACTATCTAAGCCTTCACCTTTATAAATGACGCCACCTGTTGGGAAGTCTGGGCCTAAAATATATTTACGCATATCTTCAATTGTTGAGCGTTTATAAGTAATGCGATGAATAATTGCGTCTACTACTTCGCGTAAGTTATGCGGCGGGATTTCGGTAGCCACCCCAACAGCAATCCCTTGTGAACCGTTTACTAAAAGATTCGGAAAGCGTGATGGTAATACTTCTGGTTCAAAGCTTGTATCGTCAAACGTTAAATTCATATTAACAGTCTTTTTATTAATATCTAACACTAGTTCATTAGAAAGTTCGTTTAAGCGTGATTCAGTGTAACGATAGGCTGCTGGTTCATCACCATCAATACTACCGTTATTACCTTGGAAATCAATAAGCGGATAGCGCATGCTCCATTCTTGCGACATACGCGCGAGCGCATCATATATACTAGTGTCACCATGTGGGTGATATTTCCCCATCACCGCCCCCACGGTATGCGCACACTTTTTCATCGGTTTATTAAAAGTATTGCCTTCGTCATGCATTGCATAAATTATCCGCCGTTGGACGGGCTTTAAGCCGTCACGTGCATCAGGAATCGCCCGATTTTGAATGACGTATTTTGAATAATTGCCAAAACGGTCACCCATAATTTCATCCATTGGTAATTCAATAATTGTTTCGGTGATTACTTGTTCTTCAGTTTGTTTTTTTGGTTTTCGTTTTGACATCTTATTTCACCTCATCGATAAATGTATCATATGCGTTAAAGTCAACATTTTCTTCAATCCATTTGCGTCTAACATTCGCATCATTCCCCATCAAGGTACTAACACGCATCTCTACGAGTAAAGGATCGTTAATATTAACGCGAATTAATGTTCTTGTTTCGGGATTAAGTGTTGTTTCCCATAATTGATCAGCGTTCATTTCCCCTAAACCTTTATAACGCGTAATTTTATAACCGGGACCAATTTTTTCTTTCGCTGCTTCTAAACTTTGGTCATCCCACGCGTATTCAAAGATAAGTTTTTTATTCACTTGTTTACTCACACGATATAAAGGCGGCACGGCAATATAAATCATCCCCGCTTTTAAAAGTGGTTTCATATAGTGATAGAAAAAGGTTAATAATAATGTTTGAATATGTGAACCGTCATAATCAGCGTCCGTCATAATAATGATTTTGCCGTAATGGGCATCTTCAATATCAAAATTTTGGCCAAAGCCAGCACCAATAGTGCTAATTAGTGTCGCAAACTCTTCGTTTTTTAGCATTTTATCAACAGTACTTGTATCAGTGTTAAGTGGTTTACCACGAAGTGGTAACACTGCTTGATACATCCGGTCACGTCCGCTTTTAGCAGTACCACCAGCACTATTACCTTCAACGATAAAGAGTTCATTTTTCTTATAATCTTTACTTTGCGCTGGTGTAAGTTTACCGCTTAAAATCATGTCATTATTCGTAACTTTTTTCGTTTTGCGCAAGTTTTCTTTTGCTTTACGCGCGGCGATTCTAGCGTTTTGCGCATCAACACATTTTTTAATTAAACTAACGGCGAATTCATGATTTTCTTGTAAATAGTAAGTAAGCTTAGTGTAAATAAAACTATTTAGTGCCCAGTTTGCTTCATTTGTGCCTAACTTTCCTTTTGTTTGGCTTTCAAATTGTAAAATGCTTTCTGGAATACGTACACTGATAATTGCCGTAAGTCCTTCACGGATGTCGTTACCATCAAGTTTCACGCCTTTACGTAGTAAATTATGTTCAGTTGCAAAGTCATTAACAGCGCGTGTTAATCCTGTTCTAAACCCTGTTTCATGTGTACCGCCATCATGCGTGCGTAAATTATTAACATAGGAGAGGACAGTTTCACCATAATCATCGCTACAATATTGGAGCGCTACTTCAATTTCCATTGGTTGACTTAATTTATCATTATTCGTATAAATATCTTCAAAGTAAATTGGTTTACTAAGCGCGGTTTTATTACGATTAATGATATCAACATACTCAATTAAGCCTTTTTCATAATAAAACTCTTCACTTAAACCACTTCTTTCATCTTTAACAATAAAAGCGACTTTATTCAGTAAGAAGGCACTTTCTTGTAAGTGACTTGTAATTGTATCCCATTTAAATTCTAAATTACCAAAGATTTTAGGGTCAGGTTTAAAGTTCACAATTGTCCCGGTGCGATTAGTGTTCCCCACTACTTCTAAGGGAGTGACTAGTTTACCGCCATTTTCATAACGGAGATGATGCACTTTTCCTTCACGATATACAGTCACATCAAGCCATTCGCTTAACGCATTTGTTACACTAGCGCCGACACCGTGGAGACCCGCACTTGTTTTATAAGTTGATTCACTAAATTTACCACCAGCGTGTAATGTGGAAAATACGAGGTGTACCGCTGGTTGTCCGGTTTGTTTATTAATGCCTGTGGGGATCCCGCGTCCTTCGTCAGCAATCGTAATTGAGCCGTTTTTATGAATTGTAACAGTGATCTTATCACCATAACCACTCATTGCTTCGTCTGTACTATTATTGACGACTTCCCAGACGAGTTGGTGAAAACCAACAATGTTTGTTGACCCGATATACATCCCAGGTCTTTTGCGTACCGCATCGAGTCCTTCTAAAACTTGAATCGAATCAGCGGTATATGAATTTGTAATATTCTTATCTGCCATTTGATTTTTCCTTATCATTTCACAATACTTTGTTATTATAACAAAAAATTACTTTATTTTATAATTGGACTATTTTAATTTATACTATTTAAGGGAGGTTACTTATGCATCCATTTATAAAGTTCTTAATATTCTTAGGATTCGGACTCTTTGGCTACTTAATTGGCTCGATTAATAACGCTGTCATTATTAGTAATCTCTTTTTTAAACGTGATGTCAGAAATTATGGCAGTAAGAATGCGGGCGGGACAAATACTGGTCGTGTCTTCGGCCGTAAAGCAGGAATCACTGTAATGGTGCTTGATATTTTAAAAAGTGTTTTTGTATATTGGGCGATAACCCTAGTCTTCCACTTCACTAATGTGGGACTTTATGTTGATCACGCAGCAACACTTTACTTTGCAATGATTTTAGTCGCGCTTGGCCACTGTTATCCAGTGTATTATAAATTTAAAGGCGGTAAAGCTGTGAGTGTCGTCGCTGGTTTTATTCTTGCCACAAACTGGGTATTTACGATTTTAGGGGCGCTTATTTTCTTTTTAATTCTTAAATTACGCAAGATGGTCAGCTATGCATCGATCTTAATGGCCGCTATTATCGTTGCACTAACACCAATTTTATTTATCCCAGTACTTGGTCGTATTAGTTTTTATCCGCTCGTCGTCGATAATCTTTATTATTACATCCCGACACTAGTCGGTTTATGTATCTTATTAATTTTAAAACACCGCACAAATATTGAACGGCTCCAAAAAGGCACTGAATCAAAAATAACGTGGATAAAGTAATTCTTGCCACTAATAAATAAAAGCTAGGACGTGTGTCCTAGCGTTTTTATTTACATATAATCTTAATAATTAAGATTGTTGCATTCCGCGCATAATTTCGCGGACTTGTTTTTCACTTGGTTTACGGCCCATCATCGTTAACATTGTCCGAATTTGTTTTTCCGTAATTGGTGGATTTTTCTTTAATTGTTTTTCAAATACTTTACGACTAATGAGATAACCTAATACCGCACCTAGAATTAGCGCAAAGACTGCTAAACCTATCGCTGCTCCAATTGGCATTATGCTCTCCCATCGTAACTACCGTCAGTTGTTTTGACCATAATTACTTCTCCTTCTTCAATAAATAATGGGACACTGACTCTTAGTCCTGTTTCCACAATCGCGTCCTTTGTCGCGTTTTGTACGGTGTTACCTTTAACACCTGGCGCACATTCGGTAATTTTAAGGGCGACTTTAGGCGCTAAAGTTATGCCAAAAATTTCCCCTTCATAACCGGCCATTTCTACTTCACTATTGGGGACAATAAAGTTAAGTTCCCAAGTTAATGATTCTTTGGATAATTCAACTTGTTCGAAAGTTTCAGTATTCATAAACACTAAGAAATCTCCACTATCATAAAGATAAGTCATTTTGTGTTTGCTAATACTAATCCTGTCAATTTGATAACCGCTGTTGTATGTTTGTTCGGTAATCGCACCAGTGCGGACATTTTTAACTTTAAGTTTCGCAATCATTTTACGCATTGCTGTCTTATTAAGTAAGATGTCAAGCACGTTATAAATTTCACCAGCTTCGGTAAAATAATTACCAGGGCGTAATTCTGTAACATTAATCATAATTTAACCCTCCTCTAATTAATTTTAAATAGTCTAGCGTTTTTCGCGGTGTAGCGTTTGTTTATTGCAACGTGGGCAAAATTTCATTTTTTCAATCCGTTCGGGATTGTTTTTCCTGTTTTTACTGGAAAGATAATTTTCTTCATTACATTCCGTACATCTTAATTGAATATTTACACGCATAATTCTTCATCTCCTCTATTTGCTTGTATATCATATCATAAATTTAGAAAGTATTACTAAAAGTAATATAATTCGTCTTATTTTTCCCCTAATTCATCTTTAAGCGTAGCGTTCCATACTTTATTTTTAATCATTGTAATCTCATGACCATAAGGTGCGACCCCATTAATATAAGGTGTTTCTAAGATTTTCGGGAGGTGTGCTAAGCGGGGACTATAAATATATTTCATTAAAGTATCATAGCCAATCGTCCCAAAGCCGATGTTTTCATGGCGGTCTTTAGCGGCGCCACGCTCATTTTTGGAATCATTAACATGCACGACTTTTAAGTATTCAAGACCAATCACACGGTCAAATTCATCTAAGACGCCATCAATATCATGGACATCATATCCTGCATCATTAATATGACATGTATCAAGACAGACGCCTAGTTGGCTCTTTTTATGAACGCCATCAATAATTGTGCGAATTTCTTCGAAGGTACGGCCAATTTCCGTGCCTTTGCCTGCCATTGTTTCTAACGCTATGATCGTCCCACTTGTGTCATTGTCAAGCACAGTATTAAGGCCTTTAATAATTTGTTCAGTACCGGCTTCGACACCTGCACCCACGTGTGAACCAGGATGAAGCACAACCATTGTAATCCCAAAATCAGCAACGCGTTGTAATTCATCTTGTAAAAAAGATACCGCTAGTTCATAAGTTTCAGGTTTTACACTGTTGCCTAAATTAATAATATAAGGGGCATGAGCCACGATATGCTTAATATCCATCCCTTTTTCTTTTAAATATTTAATACCTTCAAGTGCATGCATTTGCTCAGTCGCTAAGCGTCTTGTATTTTGCGGTGCACCAGTATAAATCATAAATGTATTTGCGCCATAGCTTAAAGCTTCATTAATTGCGCCAATATAATAATCGGGAGCACTCATCCCAACATGACTACCTAAAATTAATTTATCACTCATGAATCCCTCCTTTTTTCCGCTTTATAACGTTCGACACGTTGTTCACGGATTGACTTTTTAATCATCTTACGGCGATGTTTTCTTTTTACATTTTCCACCGCTGTTCTAACTTTCTTTTTATAGCCGGGTCGCACTTTCTTTGTTTTTGTCTCGGCGACCGCTGTTTTAATTTTAACATTAAGTTCTTTTTCTTCCGGAGTTAGTGCTTTCTTGCGACTAATGCGCTTGGTTACAGCACTAAAAGCGCCACCTTTATACACAAGACGCGTAAATTTAACACCTAACTTCTCTACTTTTTCGACTGTTTCTAAGTCATCATGATCGTAAAGCGTATAAGCATTACCTTTATTATCTAAACGCCCTGTTCTACCCGCACGGTGGAAGTAAAATTCTAAATCAAAAGGAAAACTAACGCTAAGAACATCACTAACATGTTCAATATCAATCCCGCGCGCTGCAATATCACTCGCAACAACAACTTGGAATTCATTATTACGCACCCGTCTAAACATTGCTTTACGTTTACGGCTTTCAAGCTCACCAGTTAAAAGTCCGATTTTATGACCTTTTGCACTTAAAAACTCATAAAGTTCAAGCACTTCTTTATTCGTGGAGCAAAACACTAGTAATAAATAAGGATTAAAGTGTTTAACAAAACTTTCGACAACTTCAAAGCGATTCATATGGTGTACATCGATTAAGTGATGGGTGACGTTATCACTTGTCTTATCATCGCGGTCAATATCAATCACGGTCTTTACACCCGTCTTTAAAGTAACAAGGTTCGCTAGCTTTTGCGGAATAGTCGCCGAGAAAAGCTGGACAGTAGGATTATCAAGCGCTGCTAAAGTTTCGGAAATAACATCGTAAAAACCTGAATCTAAAAGCATATCACCTTCATCGAGCACGACAGTATGAATTGATTTAAAACTTGTGATATCTTCGTTAATTAATAAAGCTTTTAATCGGCCAGGCGTCGCAATAATTAGCGCTGGTTTACTCGCTAAACGTTCTTTATGACGACTAGTTTGGAGTCCGCCGGCAAGAAACAATATATCTACTCCTTTATAGTCATCATTTAAAACACGAGCAAAATCATAGATTTGCCGCGCTAATTCACGGGTTGGTGCTAAGATCAGTGCTTGAAGTTCTTCGGTCTTCTCTAATTTATTTAAAATTGGTATTAAATAACTATGAGTTTTCCCACTACCCGTCTTCGCTTTAACGATGAGTGATTCACCTTTTAAAGCGCGTGGCAATATTTCGCTTTGCACACCGGTCATTGTTACATAACCGTGCTTTTTTAAAGTGTCCACTAATCTTTTATCAATATTGTATTTACCAAACTCCATAATATCAATTCCTTATTATCTACTACATAACTACTAATTTATTACTTATAAAATACTTTTACCGTTATTTTATAACAACTGGCGGTTTTTCGTGCTTAATTGCAATTACTTCAAAACTTGGATCAATTGTTAGTAAGACTTCTTTCATTTTCCATAAGAATGCATTCTCTATTTCATGGGGTACATCTAAATAATTGTAGCCAGCATTCATTACATCACGGCGCACATAATGCGGTGCGTCACCACTTATATACATGTCGTAGCCTTCAGCCATTGCTGCTGGCCAATCGCGACTTCCGCCACCACCAATGATAGCGACTCGCTTAATTTCGCGCTCCTTATCACCAGCGACTAGTAAGCCGTAAGTTGCTTCTAGTTTATCAACAATATAGTTAGCAGCTTCTTCAACTGTCATTGGGTACGGTAAATAACCGCCGCGCGCCATTGGTTCGCTGGCTAAAGGTTTAACGGCGCTTAATTCTAATTTTTCCGCGAGGGCATCATTCATCCCGTTTGGTGCTTCATCAAAGTTCGTATGCATTGAATAAACAGTCACGGGTAAAGTATCAAGCCATAGCGCAAATGCTTTTTTCTTCTCATCGCGCGCAAACACTTTAGCGCGTGTACCCCTAATGAACGGATGATGGGTTAAAATTAAGTCAGGTTTATGACTTAATGCTTCTTCAAGGACAATTTCATCTAAATCAAGTAGTAACACAATGCGTTTAACTTCTTCGACTTTTTGCCCTGCCATATAGCCAACATAATCATTATGTTTAAGGGCGATACGCTTAGGGTAAAGACGACCAAGTTTAGTTAGTAATGTGCGTGTCTTCATACTTTTTCTCCTTCACTAATAACTTTTTCAATAAGTTCTTGTTCTTTTAGCAACTCTTCTTTACGACTTAGCGGTAACTTTTTATTACTTAAGATGCGTTTATTTTGGTTATAAACACTAGTCCACATCTTAATAAAGTTTTCACTTCTCGCTTGTAAGTGATAAGTGCCAAAATACGGATTAACTTCTTTTGTCGCTATCGCTTTTTGCTCGGCAACAATTATTTCGTAAAACACTTCTTTCTCGACAACGATTTCTTCGTAGCTAATTGAATAGTTTAACGCATTTAATACTTCGCGCACTGCTTTAGCGTTACAGTGTGGCGCTAAAATGAGTTTTTGGACATTAACTAACTTAGCGGGATGCGCCTGTAAGATACTTACAATTAATTCGCCACCCATACCAGCGATAACGACAGTGTTAATGCGTGCAGGTAAGTTTTCAAGGCCGTCGGCTAAATCGATTTCAATAATGTCACTCTTATAAGCTTTAAGTTCGCTTTTTAACCGGTTGTATGGTCCTTTTTTATTTTCGCTCGCATATAAAGCACAATGTCCTTTAATCGCTAAATAATTAACGAGTAAACCGTGGTCACTCCCAATATCAGCGACAACATCATCTTTTTTAATTAAATTGGCAATTGCTTGTAAACGCAGCGATAACATTATTGGATATGTCCGCGTAACCCTTTCGTACGCGAAGGATGACGTAATTTTTTAATCGCTTTAGCTTCAATTTGACGAATCCGTTCTCGTGTAACACCAAAAATCTTCCCAACTTCTTCAAGTGTCCGCGGTTTATCATCATCAAAGCCGTAGCGTAAGCGTAACACACGTTCTTCGCGTGGTGTGAGAAATTCTTGCATGTTATCACGTAATTGATCGTGTAAAATGCTCTTTCTAACAAAGTCGGTTGGTGTTTCATTATCTTTATCTTCGACAAAATCACCTAAATGACTATCATCTTCTTCACCGATTGGTGATTCTAAACTTACTGGTTCCATCGCAATTGCTTGAATTTCACGAATTCTCGCAGGTGTAAATTCACGGAATGATTCACTTACTTCTTCTGGTGTTGCTGGCCGTTTAAGTTCTTCAGTTAAAGTTTCAACTTTCGCCATAATAGTACGCACATTATTGGCGACTTCTTCCGGAATCGGATTTTCTTCGGTTGCGTTAGCGCTTAATTCCATTGCTTCTTCAACATCCTTAACGCTATATTTAATTAAAGCATCACTAATTTCTTCAGGTGTAGCGTCGCGCCCAAATTCTTGGGTAAGGCGGCGCTGTGTCCGGCTAATTTTATTAATTGTTTCAACCATATGAACAGGAATACGAATAGTGCGGGCTTGGTCCGCGATTGAACGACTAATCGACTGCTTAATCCACCAGGTTGCATAAGTTGAGAACTTAAAACCCTTTGTGTAATCAAACTTTTCGACAGCTTTCATTAGCCCAATATTACCTTCTTGAATTAAATCAAGAATATGCATGTTGCCGCTGCTGTATTTTTTGGCTTCATTAAAAACAAGTCGTAAGTTGCGAGTAATTAATTCATCACGCGCATCCATATCGCCTTCTTCTTTATAACGACGGGCAAGTGTTACTTCTTCGTCAGCTTTAAGTAAACTATAGCGCCCCATGTCTTTCATATAGATTTTAACGGAGTCTGTTGTTTTAACTTCACCGAGTGAAATTTTACGTAACCGTTGATTTTCTTCAAAGTTTTCTTCTTTAACATCTTTAAAGGCATCACCAAATGATAATTCTTCTTCATCAAAATCATCATCAAGATCAAGATCATCATCTAAATCATCGTCACCATCAACAAAATTAGCGAAATCTGGATCATATTCATCGCTTTCAATATCACTATGAATAGTCACTTTGTTATTTTTAAAGTATTGAATAAGTTTATCAAACTCATTTTCGCTTAAGTCTAGGTGTGAAGTCGCATCAATAACATCGTCTTGGTCGAGCTCATTATTATTACGGCGCGCTTCTTCAAGTAGAAACTTCCGAATCTGCGGTAATGTTAACTCAATTTCCACTTCATCATCTTCTTCAATCGCTACTTCCTCTAATTCAGCGAGGTCTTTTAATTTCTTGTCATCCATAAACTATCGTCTCCTTTACTATTTCTTCTTTCCATATTTTTGCATTAATTCAGTTTTAGCTTGAATGTGCTTAACTTTAAGGGCGGCATAACTCGCATCATCAGGCGCACGTAAGAGTTCGTCCTGATGTTTGCGTTCTAAGATTTGTAATTCGCGTTCATAATTAAGCGTCTTAGCGGCGTCATTTAATATATTTTCATCGTATTTCACATCTTGCAGGCCACTTTCAATCGTGAGTAGCTCTTGCGTATATTCATTAATAGTAGCTTCATCAGTGAAACGTGACTGAATATCATTTAATAAAAGCGCATAATTAACTTGCTCTTTTGGTTTAAATTCTTTTAAGTAATTAACGATATAGCGGTGTACTTCGTGCGTAAACACGCGTACATGGTTATCAAAGAAAGTGCGTGCTTCGGGATACACAAGCATTTGATAAACAATAAAGCGTTCTGCCTGCGCGACTTTATTTAATGTTTGCCGCACCGGTAACTTTTGTTTAACAGTATTTATCGCTTCGTTTCTTGTTTGTCTTTTACGCCGTAAGCTTTCATACATATCAGTGAGCACTAAACTATTAAAGCCGCTTGTTTCAGCAAGTCTTTCAATCATTGCACTTACTTCGAGACGGCTATTTAGTTTTAAGATGATTTCATTCATAACATCATTAACAAACTTCTTTGTACTAGCCATATCATCAAGCTTTGTAACTGATAAGTAATAATTAAAAATAAAGTCATCACGCGGAATAAAGGTTGTTAAGGCTGTTACAAGAGCTTCTTTCCCTTCTTTATTTAATATGTCATCAGGATCATAGCCGTCTTTATGTGGTTTTACGATTTGCAGCGGTATATTCGCTGCGATTAAATCTTTAATCACACTTAGCGTCGCCATTTGACCAGCAGTGTCACTATCTAAATAAATTCTTACTTCCTTATTAAGTAAGCGTAAAAGCGCTAATTGTTCTTTCGTAAATGCTGTCCCCATTAAGGCTACAACACTGCGTTCACCAACGCGGTCAAGAGCAATCACATCAAGAAACCCTTCGACGAGATACACATATTGCGCTGCCATCAGTGCTTTTGCGTGATGGTAGTTATAAAGTGTATCCGACTTAATAAATAATTGTGTCTCACGCGTATTAACATATTTTGGTGCTTTCTTTTCGCTAGGCAACGCTCTTGCGCTATAAGCGACAACTTGTCCGTCTTTATTATTAAGCGGGAAAATAATTCGCCCGTGATTAATATCATAAGGTCGCTCAAGACTACCACCTAAAATACCAATATCTTCGATCGTTTTAAGGGCGTGACCTTTACTTTGTAAAAACTTAATAGTCGCTTCACCGTCGCGCGGGGCAAACCCAATCTTATATTTTTTAAGTAAGGCATCATCAAGCCCGCGATTAACGAGATACTTTTTAGCTTCACTACCTGCTTCCGTAATTAAGGTATACTCGTAATAAGCAGTTAAATCATTAATCGCACTGATAAGCGGGTCAAGCTTTGTATCGCGCACAACAAACTTTTGTTTTTTTGTAAAAAAGTCATGCTTAAAACTAACCATATCCGCGAGCCGTTGAGCAGCTTCATAGTATGTCTTTTTTTCGTAAAGCGCTACAAAGCGAATCGCATTACCGCCGGTATTACATACGAAGCAATTAAAGATTTGCTTTGATGGCGAAATCATTAGACTAGGATTACGGTCATCGTGAAATGGACATAGTGCACTATAGTTTTGGCCTTGTTTATGGAGCGGAATATAACGGCCAATGACATCAACTATGTCAACATTTTCGATTAATAGATCATAAGGGCTGCGAGTACTAATAAGCTAAACCTCCTAAATTACTACTAATTAATTACTGAAATTTTACTTTTGAGTGTAAATAAGCTTTTAACTCACTTAATGGTAAGCGAATCTGTGCCATTGAGTCGCGTTCACGAATTGTGACGCTTTCATCTTCTAAAGTGTCAAAGTCAATCGTGACGCAGTAGGGTGTACCGATTGCATCTTGACGGCGATAGCGTTTACCAATTGAGGCGGTTTCGTCATACACTGCACTAAAGTCTTTTACTAAGTCACTGAAGACTGCAAGTGCTTTTTCACTTAACTTCCGTTGTAAGGGTAATACCGCTACTTGATAAGGGGCTAAGTGCGGGGCAAGCCGCATAACAATCCGGGTATCTTTTTCTAGTTCTTCTTCGTCATAACTATCAACGAGAGTCATGAGTAATAAGCGATCAAGCCCAACACTAGGTTCGACACAATAAGGGATATAGCGCTCATTCGTATCTGGATCTAAATATTCAAAGTTTTCACCAGAATGTTCCATATGTTGCTTTAAGTCGTAATCTGTGCGGTCAGCAATCCCCCAGATTTCACCCCAGCCAAATGGGAATAAGTATTCAATATCGGTTGTTGCTAAACTATAAAAGCTTAGTTCATCTTTCGTGTGGTCACGGAACCTTAAGTATTCAGGACGAATCCCTAAGTCTTGCACAAATTTAATACAATAATCTTTCCAATATTTAAACCATTCTAAGTCAGTACCTGGTTTACAGAAGAATTCTAATTCCATCTGCGTAAATTCACGGGTTCTAAAAGTAAAAGTACCTGGTGTAATTTCATTACGGAACGCTTTACCAATACCCGCAATGCCAAACGGGAGTTTTTTGCGCATCGTACGTTGCACATTTTTAAAGTTAACAAACATCCCTTGCGCTGTTTCAGGCCGAAGATAAACTTCACTTTGACTATCTTCAGTAACCCCGATATGTGTTTTAAACATCATATTAAATTGACGAATATCAGTAAAATCTTGTTTACCACATACTGTACACTTAACACCATACTCTTTAATGATTTTCATCATTTCTTCGTTTGGTAAGCCCGTAACATTAAGTCCTTTAACTTGATCTTCAATTAAGTTATCAGCGCGATGACGAGCTTTACAGTTTCGACAATCAATCAGCGGGTCGTTAAAGGTTGTGACGTGACCTGTCGCGTGCCATACTTTCGGATTCATTAATATTGCTGCGTCAATCCCGACGTTATACGGTGATTCAGTAACAAACTTCTTCCACCATAAATTGCTAATGTTATTTTTAACCGATGTTCCAAGTGGGCCGTAGTCCCATGTATTACTTAGTCCACCATAGATTTCACTACCTTGGAACACAAAGCCACTTGTTACCAAGTGATTTACTATTTTTTCAAATGAATGTTTATGCATAATTCCTCCACAATTAAAGAAAAGTATATTATTAAAATACATTTTTGTCAACCCACTATGAGTGTAGTTAGATTATTTTATTAAATCTTTACTCATAATTTTATAATTATAAGTAAATTCTAAGTATGTAAGCATCAAGGTTAAGAGTGAAAGTGCGGCTTCATCGCTAAATTCGTGACGCAAGAGTTCTTCTTCATTAATCATAAATCCGTAGCGTAACATTTGTATTTCTTCAGCGTTTAAGGTTATTGTCTTCTCATCGTAGCACTTTTTACAAATGAGTCCGCCTTTATTAAAAGACACACCGATGATACTTTTAGTGTCCCCACAATTTACACAGCGGTCAATTACTAAAGCACTCCCTAATATGCGTAATAAATTCGTAGTAAAAAGATACACTAACGAAATTAGTTTTGTTGTTTCACTTAGCGACATTAACACTTTTTTTATAAGCGGAAACGCCTCACTAATCGAATCATTGTCTTTTAGTGTTTTACTAATGACTTCACCGATGATATTTAAAGCGATAATACGCTTTTCGTCAGTAAAAACTTTAGCGATATTCGTTAAACTTTCGACATTTGTTAAAGTATGTCCTGCTTTACTTTCGCGTAACTCCACATCAACTAAAGCATATAAAAAGAGCTTACCCGCAAACTTTGATTTAACATTAAGTGCTCCAGTAGCGCGAAAAGTGATAATGCCTTCTTCCTTACTTAAAGCATTAACAATATAATCTTTTTCCCGGTACGGTGTTAAACGAATAATGACTACTTCCATCTTTAGCCTAATAATTTCTTTAATATCTTTGGGTCACTTCGCCATAACGGTTCAACTTTAACCATTAATTCTAGTAACACATCTTTACCTAAAAACTTTGATAATTCATATTGCGCTTGTAAACGGATGCGTTTAATCATTTTCGCTCCTTTACCAATAAGAATGCCCTTTTGACTATCTTTTTCGCAATAAATTGTTAAATAAGCTTCAACTTTAGTGTCACTCTCTGTTAAATGATCGACAACAACTGCGACACTATAAGGAATTTCTTCGCGTGTTAACATAATAATCTTTTCACGAACGATTTCATTAATATAATTTTCTAAACGAATCGCGTAATCTTCGGGCAACGGAAAATAAAGTGGCCCTACTTCTAAATGTTCAAAGATTAATGTTATAAGTGCATCAATATTAAAATTACGCACACTGCTTACTTCAATAAGTGGTGTATCCGGATAATTTTGTGTCCATTGCTCTTTAACTTTTTGCACGTGAATGGGAGAAGCTAAATCAATCTTTGTTAAGACGATAATTAAAGGATGATCAACTTTAAGCCGACTAAATAAATATTCATCACCCGCACCATACTCCACACTAGCGTCTACGACTAAAAGTGTTACTTCACTCCCACGAATACTCTGATAAGCTTGTTTATTTAAATATTCACCGTATGGTGTCTTTGGTTTATGAATACCCGGTGTATCAATAAAAACAATTTGACCACGTAAGTCGTTATACACACCTTGAATATTTTTATTAGTTGTCTGCGGTTTTGGGGTAACAATCGCTCTTTTTTCACCTAAAATCGTGTTTAAAAGTGTCGATTTACCGGCATTAGGTCGTCCAGCAATGGAAACAAAGCCACTTTTAATCATAAGTCACTATCATCAAAGGCGAATGGTAAAAGTTCCGCAATTGTTGTTTCTAAAAATGCATCTTCTAAATTTGTTAAGTAAATCGGAGCGTCTTTTGGTAAAAGTTCACTCATCACTTGCCGGCACGCTCCACACGGGCTAATTGGTCCCGCTGTTTTACCAGTGACCGCTAGTGCGACAAAGTCTTCTTTCTTTTCGCCATTCATCATTGCGTGAAATAAAGCGTTTCGCTCCGCACAATTACATAATCCGTAACTAGCATTTTCAACATTCGCGCCGACATATACTTTCCCGCTTTTTGTTAATAGCGCTGCGCCTACTTTAAATTTAGAATAAGGAACATAGGCTAAGGCACGTGCTTCTCGTGCTTTTTTAATTAACTCTTCTTTTGTCACTTTTTCCCTCCTCTTTTACCAATAATTTGGTCTTGCAAAGTGATCATCACCTGCTCTTCTTTTTCATTTGTGTGATCATACCCTAATAAATGTAAGAGTCCGTGCGTAAATAAGAATTTAAATTCACGCCGGGCATCGTGTCCTAATTCAAGCGCTTGACGTTGCGCTACTGGGGCACAAATAATAATGGAACCTAAATGTACAAAGGGTTCTTTAAACTTATGACCAGGTTTAATATCATTAAAGGCAAATGATAATACATCAGTTGCTGCATCTTTAGCGCGATATTCTTTATTTAATGCCCTAATCCTTTCTTCATCAGTAATTGTAACTTCAACAAGGAATTCACCTGTCATATAATCAAGTAATTTCATTGTTTTTGTATAAATTCGTTTAAAAATAGCCCGATAGTTTTTATAAGTCGGTGCATAATCATCATAAAATTCAACAGTAAGTTTAAGCATCATAATAATTTTACCATAGATTGATTAAATTAACGCAGTGCTTTAATCGAGTAATAAAGTAAACCACTAAAGTGGTATTTGAAATATACATAGTACAATGTTAAGATAATGTATATAAAATTCTTATTTGTTACATTCTTAAAAACAAAGCATTAAAAGAAAGGAAATAGCAATGAAATCTGACTTTACCTTTATATATTCCGCACCAAAAGTTACAGATGAAAAATTACCAGCGATTTTTTTATTTCACGGCTATCGAAGCGATGAAAAAGATTTACTTTCACTTGTTGCAAGTTTAGAAAGCACCCATCATATTTTTAGTGTGCGCGGACCGCTCAGTTTCATGTTTGGTGGATATGCATTTTGGGACATGCAAGACTTAGAGAACCCTAATCTTGAACAATATCAAAGCGCAGTGGAAAGTGTACAAAATTTTATAGTTAATGCTATCACTCAATATAATTTAGAAAAGAAAGACATCACGCTTTTAGGTTTTAGTCAAGGCGCAGTACTTGTGCAATCAATTGCGCTCAGGGCACAAAAACTAGTGAATAAAGTCGTAGCACTAAGTGGTCATCTTCCTTATTTTGCTAAGGATGAAGAATATGCGACACTAAATCTTAACAAACTACATATTTTTATCTCTAACGGCATTAATGATAATGTTGTGCCTTACGCTTGGGGTAAGGAAAGCGCGGACTATTTTAAGAAGCGCGGCGCTGATGTGACTTTTAAGTCTTATTTTAGTGGCCATTATGTTTCGCGTGACAACGCCCGCGATTTAATCGATTTTATAGTAAGTAATTAATAGTTAATCATACATCTTTTAATTAACCGGAATATCATTAATAGCGTTGATAGCACTATAATAATGATGAGTATTCAGCGCTAAACTAAAGAGCTTTTTAAGTTCATATAAGTAATAACTGAAGCCAAAGAAATAAAATATTAAGAAGTTAAGTGAATAAACAGCGGTAAAATACATTAAGACAAAGATTAAGACCCCAAGACTAAAATGAATAATAATCGAACGATATACCCGCCACGCGGCAATATGCGTTGAATCATTAATGATTTCCTTATATAACTGCATTCTTTTTTCATTATTTTCTTTTGCTAAACTACTTAATTTAACTTCTAATTCAAATGTTTTAGCGCTACCTTTAATCCCCCTTTTAACTTCAATTAATGCTACAATCATCAAAAGCACACTGATGATTACAAAGTAGTAATTATTAAGCACTAAAATAATCGTTATAAGTAATGTGCTAGAGATAGCACTAAAAAGTTGTAAAGGTCTACTAAAAACAACAGTTTTAGCCTCTTGCAATACTTTAAACTTATACTTAAAGTTATCTTTAATATTTACGAGGCGTGGCGCTATATATAAGTCATCGAACTTATGTAAGTTCTTCATTATTACTTGTTGTTCAATAATCTTTAATATCGCTGCTAAAGTAAATGACACATAACTTATTAAATCTAAACTTGCATGACCTAGGAAAGCAAAACCAATTAATAAAAAGATTAAAAACAAAGAGTGAAAGATTAATGCACCATATCGTTGTTTGAATTTGACTAAAGGTGGATTTTCAACCTTCTCTACACAATTAACTACTAATATATTACTAATAAAATACTTTTTAATGTTTTTTAGACTTAAAACATAAAATT